>JABJCS010000387.1 GCA_018665505.1 Alphaproteobacteria bacterium | reverse complement strand
CTCAGTCGCGGCCTCAGGGTTGCGCTGGCAACGGATGCTGCCGGTGCGGAGCTGTCGCACATGTTCACGTTGTTGGAGACCCAGGCCACGGAGGAGATGCTCTCGCAGGGGCATGACGCGGACAGCGTTGAAGTGCGGTACTCCGCTGACATGCGCTACCTCGGGCAATCTTATGAGGTCAACGTCAGCTTGCCTGTCTGTGCGCCCGTCGATACGCACCACGCGCAGACTGCGTTTCACGCGGAGCATGCACGCCTGTATGGGCACGCCAGCGATAGCGAGCCGGTGGAAGTCATTACCGTTCGGGTCAGCGCCAGCATCGCGGGCGAGCCCCCGACGCTTGCGGGCGATGAGCCGGGGGAGGCGGCGTCGCAACCTCGAATCCGCGATCTGTCTTTCGACGGTGACGTGCTGTCAACGCCCGTGCATTCACGCCATGGTATGAGCACCACAATCAACGGACCCGCGGCCATCGAGCAGTCCGATACCACCATCATCGTGCCGCCTGGCGCGCTGGTGCGCTTGCTCGCCAATGGGTGTTTGCGATTGGAACTAAAAGGATCATCGACATGACGGCTGGCATTGATCCGGTAACGATGCAGGTGGTCGGCAATTACTGTCGAACGGTGACCAACGAAGTCGAGGTGGCAATGATCCGTGCCGCCTACTCTCCCGTCACCAAGGAGGCGTTCGACTGTTCGGCCGGAATTATCGATCCGTCCAGCGAGTTCTGGGCTTTGGCTGATGCCATTCCGGTGCAGTGTTCGGTGCTGGCCACCGTGCATCGCGCCATGCTCGAGAATTACGACCAGCCGCTGGAGCCCGGTGACATCCTGTTCACCAATGACCCGTGGTCGGGTTGCCCGCATCTGAACGATTTTGTGTCCATCGCTCCGGTTTTTGCGGAGGGTGAGATCATCGCCTACATCGGCACGTTGATGCACCAGACCGATGTCGGGGGCATGACGCCGGGCAGCATGCCGGCAGATGCGACGGAGATATTCCAGGAGGGTGTGCGCATTCCGGTGCAACGATTGTTCACCCGGGACGGTTTCAACGAGCCGGTGTTGAACATTCTGCTGGCCAACTCCCGCATGCCCACCAGTTTTCGGGGCGACCTGTCGGCTCAGGTGGCGGGGACGCGGCTCGGGATCCGGCGCATGCAGGAAGCGGTTGAACGCTTTGGCAAGCAGCGGTTTGTCGACCACGCTCGCGCCTATGTGGACTACAGCGAGCGGCGTGTGCGCGATCAATTGCGGCGATTGAATTCAGGTGTCTATAGCGCCGAGCGTCGCGTTGACGGTCCTGACTATGACAGTGTGGACCTCGGCATTGCGGTGAAGGCGGATGTTACCATCGAGAACGGACATGTCAGTGTGGACTTCTCGCGGTCCAGCAAACAGGTGGCGCGCCCACTGAACTGCGTGCTCTCTAATGCGATCGCCCCGAGCCTGGTGGCTCTGCGCTGCATGCTCGACAGTGATGTTCCCATGAATGGGGGGCTCCAGCGAGCGCTGAGCGTGAATTGCAAAGAGGGATCGATTCTCAATCCCGTATTACCGGCCCCGGTAGGGGCTCGCGCCATTGTGGCCTCGTTGGCGTATGACTGCGTGCTTGAATGTCTTGGTCAGGCGGCACCCGAGAGTGCCTGTGCAACGTCGAGCGGCGGCACCACCATGCCCTTCATCTGGGCACCGCAAACGACGCCTGGCGTGGAGCCGAGAATCTTGGTGGACAATTCACTCACTGGCGGTACCGGTGCACGATCAGGTGCTGATGGAATGGACGCCGTCGACAACACGGTGACCAACGCAATGAACTATCCAGCGGAGATGCTGGAACAGGAGTATCCGGCGATCGTCGAGCGGCATGAGCTGCGGCTCGGCTCCGGTGGGCCCGGGGAGTATTGTGGTGGGCAGGGCATGCGGCGCGTGTTGCGGTTCCTGGCCCCGGGCAGCCTCGCCCTTCGCGGTCATCGCCATCAATATCCGCCGCCCGGCTTTGCCGGCGGCGAGCCCGGCGCGCCGTCGCGGTTCTCCCTCGAGCGCGACAGCGTCGTGACGCCCGTCTCTCCGCAGTCCTCAGCAATTGCAACCGAGATTGGCGACCGGTTGATCGCCGAGACGCCGGGTGGAGGTGGCTTTGGCCCCGTGGCCGCGCGAGGGCAGCCGCACGTTGTCCCGAAGGCCAGGCCAACGGACGACTGATTTTCGGTTTGGCGCTCGCTTGCGTCTGAGGCTAGCGTCATAATCCGTCGGCTAACCAAATCGGCGCATGTCACAGAGTGGTCATTCCTTGTCGATACCATCAACCTCCGACTACATCCGTGGCTCGCTTTACGGCTTAGGGGCCGTTTGTATCTGGGCGTCCTGGAACGTGGCGGTGCGGCTTGGGATCAGGACGAGCCTCACTCCCTGGGATATCACGGCCATTCGGTTCGTGGTCGCGGGTGTGATTCTGTTGCCGTATTTGCTGCGGAAGGGCCTGGCCGTCGACCGGCTTGGTTGGGGTGGTGTGGCGGCGATTATGGTGGGCGCTGGGGCGCCGATGGTGTTGATCTCCTACGGTGGTCTGCAATTCGCGCCGGCCGCACATGCGGCTTCTCTCTATACCGCCCTCATTCCGCTGCAGGTCGCGATCCTGGCCGTTGTCGTTCTGGGCGAGGCGTTTACAGTTGCGAAGTGGATCGGGCTCGTGTTGATCGTGCCCGGTGTCATCGTCATCGTCTGAGGGGCGGGTGGTACGATTGGCACGCAGCAGAACATCGGTCACGCCATGTTCATCGGCGCCTGCTTCTTATGGGCCTGCTATACGGTGACCATGAGGAAAGCGAGATTGGGCGGGCTTCATGCCGCCGCGATTGCCGCGGTTGGATCGTTAATCGTTTTCCTACCGGTCTATTTCTTCGTTTCCGGAGCCCGTCTGTTAGAGGCATCTTGGCAGGACATTGCCTTGCAAGCGTTTGCCCATGGCGTGCTGACGGCCGTGGTGTCGCTTTTGCTTTTCGGCCGCGCGGTCAGCCTTCTCGGTGTGTCGAACGGCTCGGCCTTTGCGGCTCTCTGCCCGGCCATTACTGCCCTTGCGGCCATTCCGGTCCTCGGTGAATGGCCGACAACGGGCGACTGGATCGCCATGTTGCTGATTTCGAGCGGTGTCTACTTCGCAAGCGATTGAGGCGAGAAAGGTTTCAACACGGCGAGACCGAACCTTTCTCCGGACACGGTCGCCTTAGGTGTGATTACCGAAGACGTAGTAGCCGGTCTCGCCAAATAGGATGGTCTTGAAGGGTTCGCGCTGGTTGCCTTGCTCCATGCCGGGTGAGCCTATCGGCATGCCGGGCACCGCGAGGCCAATGGCCTTGGGCCGTTCGCGCAGTAGCCGCTTTACGTCTCCGGCGGGGACATGGCCCTCGATGACGTAGTTATCGACCGTCGCGGTATGACAGGCCTCCAGTATTCGCGGCACCCCGAATTGTACCTTGATTGGTGAGAGGTCTTCGGCCTGCACGATCTCTACGTTGAAGCCGGCGCGCTGCATGTGGTCGGCCCATGCTTGGCAACAACCGCAGCTCGGAGATTTGAAGATGGTGAGCTTGTTTCCGGCGGCATCGGCAGGCAGCGCCGAGAGACCGACCGCCGCGAGGGCGGAGGTGGCGAGAAGCCGATGCGCGAATGTCCGGCGGGAGAGGAGTGTGTTCATTTCATCCGCGTCAAGTTGTTGCATACAAAAGCGTTCGAAATTATTTGAACGCCGACAGGAAATATAATCCCTTCAGCTGCTAGAGGGTCAATCACTATCGCACTGGTTACCCGCATGTGCGGGCACGACACTCGAGTTGGCCTGCGTTGTTTTTCTACATCACCAAATCAATCAGATACGGCCCATCCGTCTGAATGCCGACTTCGATGGCTTTCATCAGACCCTCGCAATCGGTGACTTCCTCGCCGGGGACACCCATGCCTTTGGCCATGTCGACCCAACCGAGGTTTGGTCGATCGAGGGACAGCATATCGATGGCGCGGGGCCCGGGGTTTTGCACGCCGACATTGGTGAGTTCGCCGCGCAGGATTTTGTATATGCGGTTTGAGAAGACGATGGTGACGATGTTTAGCTTCTCGCGCGCCATGGTCCAGAGTGATTGCACCGTGTACATGCCGCTGCCGTCGCCCTCGAGCAGGATCACTTGGCGGTCTGGCGCAGCGACGGCCGCGCCCACGGCAACCGGCATGCCGAAACCGATGGAGCCGCCCCGGTTGTTCAGCCAATCGTGGCGCGGTGCCCCGGCGGTCGCAGGGAAAAACCCTCGGCCGGTGGTAACGGACTCGTCGACGACGATGGCGCCTTCCGGCAGCATCGCACCCATCACGGCGGCGAGGTTGTCGAGGGTCGGTTCGCCGGAGGGACGACCCGGACGGCCCGCATCCGCGACATGGGCCATCGGGGAGTTCTGTGCGTCCAGTTCCACTTCCAAGGCTTCCAAGGCCGCGATGATGTCATCGTCCGCATTGGCGAGGCGCGTCATCGGCACGCCTTCTTGGTAGAGCAGGCTCGGTTTACCGGGATAGCCGAAGAAGGCGACCGGTGGTTTGGCACCGACGAGGACGAGTTGGCCGGCCCCCTTCAGCATCTCCACCGCTTGGTCGACGACGAAGGGAATACGGAGGACTTGTGG
>JABJCS010000386.1 GCA_018665505.1 Alphaproteobacteria bacterium | reverse complement strand
TCGGCGATCATCGATTTCCCGCCGCCGGAATATCCCGAAATAGCGTTGATCGTCACCGGAAAATCCGCCGGTAAGATGCCCCGTTCGACCAACGGGTGCATCAACCCAATGGCCGCGATGGCGTAACATCCTGGATTGCTGACACGGGTCGCCTCTGCGATCTTTTCCCGTTGTTCGCCGTCATATTCCGGCATCCCGTAAATCCATCCATCGGCAACCCGGTGCGCGGTGCTGGCGTCGATGACCTTCACCTTAGGGTTTTCGATCATGGCGACGGAATCTCGGGCTGCGTCGTCCGGCAAACACAGGATGACCAAGTCGGCCTCGTTCAGCATCTCGCGGCGCATATCCACGTTCCGGCGGTCTTCTTGCGCCAGGCTCATGAGCTGGACATCGCTCCGCCCTTCGAGACGCGTGCGTATTTGCAGTCCCGTCGTGCCATGCTCGCCGTCGATGAATACTTGTGCCGTCATCTTCTCTCTCCCACAAAAAAATCGGGCGCCCCCGGCTGGGGACGCCCGATCCGTAGACCGTAAGTAACCCCTTGGGTTTAGCGCTTCGAGAACTGGAAGCTACGTCGTGCCTTCGCGCGACCGTATTTCTTCCGCTCGACCGTACGTGAATCGCGCGTGAGGAACCCACCCTTCTTCAAGGTCGGTCGCAACATCGGCTCAAAAGCCACCAATGCGCGGCTGATCCCATGCCGGACGGCACCGGCTTGACCCGACAGGCCGCCGCCGCTGACCGTGCAGAACACGTCATACTGATTTGCCCGACCCGCGACCTCAAAAGGTTGCCGTATCACCATCTGCTGGGTCGGACGCGCGAAGTAAACTCCGAGCTCACGTCCGTTGATCACCATCTTGCCCGCACCCGGCTTGATCCACACACGTGCCACGGCGTCTTTCCGTCGACCCGTCGCATAGGAACGCCCGCGCTCGTCAATATTGGGCTCGTTGGAGCTTGTCTCTTCCGTCGCCGGACGATCCGGTGCCGTCGTTCCGGTCGCGACCGCCGCCAAATCAGCAAAATCGGTCAGCGTGCGGGGCTGCGATGGCGCTTGTTCCGTCGCTGCCGCTTCAACCGGCGCTTCGGCTTCGGTTTCAGTGTTGTTTTCGTCAGCCATTACGCCGCACTCCGTTTATTCTTCGAGTTCATCGCTGCAATATCGAGCGTCTCCGGCTGTTGCGCCTCATGGGGATGCTCGGATCCCGCATAGACACGCAGATTGGAAAACTGCTGGCGACCAAGTGGTCCGCGCGGCAGCATCCGCTGCACGGCTTTCTCAATGATCTCGCCCGGTCGCTTGCTCTCCAGGATTTTCTCCGGCGTTCTCTCCCGGATACCGCCTGGATAGCCCGTGTGACGGTAGTATTTCTTATCCGTCAGCTTGTTACCGGTCAGCACGATCTTCTCGGCATTGATGACGATGACATGATCGCCGCAATCCATGTGCGGCGTATATGTCGGCTTGTTCTTACCTCGGAGAACGGTTGCGATCACCGCGGCCATCCGGCCCAGCACCAACCCGTCTGCATCGACAACGTAATGCTTCTTGTCGATTTCCGACGCTTTCATCGAATAGGTTTTCATCGGCTTCCTCTTCAACCCAAATCCATATGAAATCGGGCGACTATTTAAGGTCGCGGAGTATGCTTATATGAGCAAACCGCGTCAACAAATTATTTTTAAATTTATTAATCAAAATCAATAGGTTACAAGTTGGGTATTATGATACCACACATTAACATGCTGTAACTGCCTTTGGAATTGCATATGTCGATGTCACATGGGCAATCGGAATGTCCTCTCCGGCCGTAAACAAATCCACCTCAGCGAACGCCAACCGCTTCGTCGTCTTCACGATGCGCGCCTCACCGATCATATCGGCGGCAACAGGACGGCGTAGAAAGTTGATGTTCAAGCTGGACGTAACCGCCATTTGCACGGGACCCACAGTGCCCATCAGCGCCGCGAAGACCGCAAAATCCGCTAATGCCATAATCGACGGCCCTGCCATCGTGCCACCTGCGCGGACATGATAGTCCCGGTAGCGAAGCCGCATGCGGGCGCTTCCGTAACAAATCTCCTCGGTCACGAAGTCGTAAATCTCGAGAAACCCGCTCCCGTCCTGAGCAATACGATCGAATTCCTCGATCGTGACGCGGGGCGCTTTAACCGTCATTGGTGCCTATGGCTTTCCCGGCTTCAACGGTACTGCCGCCCACAATATCAATGACGTTATCGTAGGCACTTAACTTAAAGGCCGTACCGCCGAATCGAACGCTGCTGGGGTCATACAAGTTTCCGAATAGCGCGCCATTGCTCATGAATCATATTACCCAGTGAAACAGAAAGAAAAAAACCGCCCGACGTTAGCCCCGGCTTGGAGATTCGCGCCATTGATTATCTTCATCCCGAACGTGAATTCGCAACGGCAAATTTACCCGGCAAGCCGCGTTTCTATTATCGGCTGTTATATAGATTCACCTCCCTACTATAAATTGACTCCATAATTTCTGATTGTTCCGCTATGATGGAAACCTATTGGATTTAATCGACGGGAGACGGTCGCATGGTTGAGGCAGCAATTTGGCAGGACGGACTCCTGGACGGTAACACCGCGAACGTCAATGTCACGAAGCGAAACGACACCGAAATCTATGCGACGACGCTCGGTCGCGTGTATTTGCTGGAAGCCGCGACAGGAAAGCGCCTCAACAGCGTTTATCTTGGTGACCACGGTGCCGAACCAAATAGGGAAGCCCGCCTTCATTCCTATCAAGATTCGATGCTGATTGTTGGATGCAATGGAAAAGTCTTCGGACTTCACCCAACGACGCTACATAAAATCTGGGGACCGCATGACCTTAAAAAAGGCGATGGCGTTGTAAATGTTGGTGTCAGGATGGGCGTTGTCTATGCCGCCTGTAATGGCTACATCTTCACAATTGAACGCGAGACAGGAAAACGCTTAGCCAGTAACGGATTGAGCTTTATGGGAGATGGCGAAGTCCGTCTTGCGTTCTTTCCTAATGATTTCGATTATGTCGCCGTCGGTGCGGGAGGTTACGTCAAGACACTGCATTTAATAAATTTGGGGCTGTCCCAGATAACCGAGATTAGAGGTTATCATGGTATCCATGCGCAAGAGCCGTCTGAGCAGATACAGGCAGGATCGTCTGATCGAACATTTTGTTGCTGGCACGACGGCCCGGACAGC
>JABJCS010000385.1 GCA_018665505.1 Alphaproteobacteria bacterium | reverse complement strand
GTCGACACCGGCGCGGGCGAACCCGCTGAACCGCGCCGCCGTCTCCACCAATCCGGCTGGATCAACATCGATCAGTGCGGCCAGTTCTTCTAAGGTATCAGAGTGGAAACGATTCCCTTCGACGGATTTGTTCGGTAAGGCATGGGAATATTTTGACGCAAACTGTCCGTCATAAATTCGCCATGCGGGCAGGTGCATTGGCGTGTCTGTTTCCGGATCACGTTCAGCGAAGGCCAAACCCACATTCATCTGCTTCTCATTCACGAAACGCTTACCGTGGCGATTGACGATCATCGAGTGGGGCAGGAAATAATCCGCCGCCGGTTGCCCCTGAATCCGCCCTTCATACATCACCGGCGTCGTGCCCATGATCAGTGCCTGATCCATACGGTCGAGCTGTGCACCCACGTCCGCCGCCATCCGTTGCCCGTCGCCGGTATTGGTGGACGGGCTCGCGGTCCACTCGACGGGGCCGGGAAAATGCTCGGCCATCATCTCCGGATTCCATTCGAAGCCGCCGCTGGCAAGGATAACGCCCTTGGGCGCTTCTATGGTGACGATCTCACCATTGCGTTCCACCTCGATGCCAGTGACCGCGTCGCCGGATTTAATCAACCGCTGCGCCGGGGCACCGGTCCAAATCTCGACACCCGCGTCAAGGCAGCCTTTCAGCAATCCAATGCTCAGTGAATTTCCCCGCGTCCTGATTTTCCGTAACGTGCGCCAGAACAAGCGAGGTCCATACCGGAGAGCCCATTTCTTCGGATTTGCGAAAAAGAAAGTATCGACGATTTCTTCGTAGCTAAGCCAAACAGACAGAGTCGGTTTCCGCACCCGATCCCGCCAATCGCCGAGAATACCGAGTGGCAAAGGCGCCGCGGAAATATTTCGGCCTTTTTCCAATCCACCTGCTTCCTCAGCATAAGGGTCTGGATCGTTATTCGGCACGAACCGCAAAGGGCTCCGCTCTTCAAGGAACTTGATCGTTTCCGGTACGTAATCCACGAACGCCGCCCAAAGTGGCTCTTCCGTATTGTGCCAACCTTCCGGAGAAACGGCGCGAATATATTCCAGTACTGCTTCCCGCGAATCCTCGATCCCCAACTGCGCGGCGCGGTGATGGCGAGGCGCCCAAATGCACCCTCCGGACATCGCGGTCGTACCACCGACGACATCGGCCTTCTCCAGCACCAACACCCGAGCCCCTTTCGAAGACGCGGCAAGCGCCGCGCTCAATCCAGCGGCACCGGTCCCGACGATAACAACATCGAAAGCGGTTTCGACAGTCATGGCTTACCTCCCACGCGGGGGGACAATTGCATCAGATAGCTCCATTTTAGTTGGTCATTCCCGCGCAGGCGGGACTCCAAAATGCAATCGTGAGGTCACTGGATTCCCGCCTGCACGGGAATGACGATATTATTGCTCACGACGAAGAGACGAGCCCGCGTTCGTGTCCGAAACGCTCGATCAGAACTTCCAACAATTCCTTATCGCTCGTCGCCACCCAGGCACCGGGCCGTGTGCGATATGCGTCGTGGCGACGCGGTGCATCCGGCTCCACACCTTGCTCATCCAACGCCAGCGCCCCCTCGATCAGGAGGCGACGAAAGCGCACGATCGCGGCGTCGGTCGCGGTCAAATTCTCGCGAGTCCGATCGGCGATCAATCCCTGGCTTTGCTGGACCATAATGTCCTGTTCAGCAGTCCCGATTACACCGGTATAGGTTTCGTTCTTTTGCCGGGAGCGGTCGATCTGGTACTCGTTCGCCCGGTTGCGGACTGGCATGTAATCCGGGCCGACCTTGGCCATGATTCCATGCCCTTCAATAAGCTTCTCGCGCTCCGCATCGTGCAGGTCGCGCTCCGGGTTCCAGGCGTAGCAATACATCCAACACGAATAATCATCGATCGGCACCAGTGTGAAGCCGTAATAGGTCTCACCCGGAACCGTGGCCGGGCCTGTGCCGTGGGATGGCAACATGAACTGGGTCATACGCCAGTAGAGCTCTCCATCGTCATCGGTCGCCCGGGCACCACCCGCAACAAATCCCACTTCATGGTCCAGAAGATCGAATTTCGGTCGACCGTCCCGGCGCATCCACTCAAGATGTCTGTTGGGCGAATTAACGTCCTTATTCTCCATCGTCTCGACATGGGGAGCGGGCATATGCAGGAAGGAGAAGTGCGACGTGTCCAGATCGCCTTCCATGGCTTGGACCCAATTGCATTCTACCTTCTGCTTCATCACAAATCGCTTGCTGTCCGAAACCAAACCGAATTCCAGGGTCGGCACTTCCGGCATATCACCTGTCGACGGCCCCATATAGGCCCAAACGATATCGCCGAACTCCCGGGTCGGATACGTCTTGATCCGCACCGTCTCATGATGGCGCACGCCGGGCGGGACGTTAGGTAAGTCCATGGCCTTGCCGTTTACGTCGAATTTCCAGCCGTGATAGACACAGCGCAATCCGCATTCCTCATTGCGCCCGAAATACATATCGGCGCCCCGGTGCGGGCATACCCGATCCATCAGTCCGACGCGGCCCTCTGTATCGCGGAAGGCGACCAGATCTTCGCCCATCACCGTCACCCGGATGGGTGCCCCGTCGCATTCTTCCAATTCCTCGGACAGAGCCACCGGTTGCCAGTATCGGCGGAAGTATTCGCCCATCGGTGTTTCAGGATTGGTCTCCGTCAGGATTGCATTTTCTTCTGGGGTCAGCATCTCAGTCGGCCTCACTCAATACGCGACCCCGTTCATGGCCAAACCGAGCCACCAGGACCTCTTCGAACTCCATCCCTTCCGTCGCAAACCAGCTGCCGGGCCGCGTCCGGTAAGCTTCGTGCTGCCATGGCGCTTCCGGTTCGATATCGTTTTCCGCCAACGCACGCGCGCCCTCCAACACGGTACGCCGGAACCGAACAATGGCCGCATCCGTCGCCGTCAGGTTCTCCCGCGTGCGGTCCACGATAAAGCCTTGGCTCTGCTGGATCATGATATCCTGTTCCGCCAAGCCCTTCACGCCAGTAAAGGTCTGGTTCTTCTGCACGGCGCGGTCGATCTCGTAATCGTTCGATCGATTGCGCAATGGCATGTAGTGCTCATCCGTCTCGGCAATAATGCCATGGCCGGTGGTTTCCAGCTTTGTCCGCTCGGCCTCGCCCAGATCGCGATCCGGGTTCCAGGCATAGCAATACATCCAGCACGAAGTGTCGGTGACAGGCACCAGGGTGAAGCCGTAATACGTCTCGCCCGGCATGGTCGAAGGGCCGGTGCCGTTGGCGGGCAACGAGTATTGGGTCATACGCCAATAGCGCTCATCCGCCTCATCGGTCGACCGCGCACCGCCAACGACGAAACCGACATCATGCTCCAGAATGGAAAACTTCGGCATCGGGTCTCGGCGAATCCAGCGCATCCGCCGCTCGTCGACAGGCGCGTCCGGATTCTCGTTCGACGGCACGTTCGGCGCCGGCATGTGCAGGAAAGAGAAATGCGACGTATCCAGATCGCCCTCCATGACCTGCGCCCAATTGCATTCCATCAGTTGCTTAGTGACAAAGCGTTTCGCGTCGTCGACGAACCCGAACTCAAGTTCCGGCAATTCCGGTAAGATATCCAAAGCCGGGCCCATATAGGCCCAAACGATTCCGCCGAACTCGCGGGTCGGATAAGATTTAATGCGTACCGTCTCATGATGGCGGACACCGGGTGGAACGTTGGGCAGGTCGACCGCCTTTCCATTCACATCAAATTTCCATCCGTGATAGACACAGCGCAGTCCGCATTCCTCATTGCGCCCGAAATACATATCGGCGCCCCGGTGCGGGCATTTCGTGTCGACCAATCCGACATCGCCGTTGGAATCGCGAAAGGCGACCATTTCTTCGTCCAAGATAGTGACCCGGATCGGCGATCCGTCACGTTCCGGCAGTTCCTCGGACAGCATGGCCGGTTGCCAAAAGCGCCGGAAATACTGACCCATCGGTGTCTCCGGTCCAGTTTCCGTTAGCAGATCGTTTTCTTCCGCCGTCAACATTGCTTTGCGCTCCGCTCAATTCCGTTGTGATAAAGTAGTATGCTCTAAAATTCCTCCAGCAACCGGCCTCTACCAAAGAATTTATCATCGATGCCGGCCGCTCTCAGGGCATGCCAGATCAAGGCCACGTTAATGGCGATCATCGGCTTACCGAGTTGGTGCTCAAGTGTCGGGAATATATCGATAGTGCTGAGGTTCGTGCCGACCTGAACGATAGCATCGATATCGTCACCGTCGAGCTCGTTCATCACCACATCCAAGACCTGCGCGCGCGGCGTGTTCGCGATGCCATGGGCGCTGTCGCATTTGAGGCCGTGCAAGCGTTTTATGTTGTAACCAGATTCGCCGAAGAAGGTCCGCACCTGCTCATCCGCCACCGGCTGATACGGTGTCAAAACTGCGATGTCCTTAATACCGAACGCCTTCAACGCCGCATCAGCGGCTTCAGCGCCCGTGGTTAGACCCATGTCCGGGCCGATGATCTCTCGTATGCCAGCCTGGAACGCTGCATTACCGGCACGCCCACCCCAGAAGGTCTCCGCGGACATGCCCATCATCGCGTAAGTGATCTCCGCCGTGACTAGGTCGCGCATCGACAATGGAATCGTGTCCTGAATTGCGGCGACGAACCGTAAAAACCCCGCATCGTCCGAGAGGTCCCGAACCTCGATGAAAAAGCGCCCAAAATGCCAAGTGACACCCTCGGGAATAATGCGCTGACAATCGTACTCGACGGCGATATTGGTCGACGGGATCGCAATCCCGATCCGCGCTCGCTCACCGATCCATCGTTCTTCTTTCATTTCCTACCCCTTAAGGCGTTGCTCGCCTATTCTCTCCTGCAAACGAGCCGCTGCCAATGGGAGAGAGTGCCACAACATGGATGACTTGATCATAACTCTGGACGATTTGCGCGACTGGATGAGCCGCATTCTCGTCGCGCACCGCACGAGCGACGCGAACGCGGCGCAGGTGGCAGACGCTCTGACACGCGCCGAAGCCGATGGCCAGAAAGGGCACGGACTCTCCCGCATTCCGTCCTACGCCGCGCAGTCGAAGTCGGGCAAAGTGGACGGTTGCGCCCAACCGTCCTCGGAACAGGTTGGAACCGCCGCGATCCGCGTCGATGCGCGGAGCGGGTTTGCCGTTCCCGCTCTCAATCTCGCGGTTGAAGGCCTCGCAAGCCTGGCCCATGAGACCGGCATCGCGGCGGCGGCAGTCGCGAACTCACACCACTCCGGCGTGGCCGGACATCCGGTGGAGGCCCTTGCCAGGAAAGGATTGATTGCCCTCAGCTTCGGCAATACACCGCATGCGATTGCACCATGGGGCGGGGCCAGACCCTTGTTCGGCACCAATCCGCTAGCCTTTGCCGCACCGCGCCAAGAAGGTGACCCTCTCGTGATCGATATGAGCCTTTCGAAGGTCGCGCGGGGTAAAATTAACGCCGCCGCACAAAAGGGCGAAGCCATCCCCGAAGGCTGGGCGGTCGACAAGGATGGCAATCCGACGACCGACCCCAAGGCGGCGCTCGGCGGTGCGATGTTGGCGATGGGCGACGCCAAAGGGGCACAGCTCGCGCTGATGGTCGAAATTTTCGCAGCCGCCCTGACATCGTCCCAATTCGGCTTCGAGGCGAGGTCCTTCTTTGACGGTGACGGTGAGCCGCCGCATGTCGGACAGTTCCTGATCGCTATTGATCCGGGCCCATTTTCCGCCGGTGGGTTTGGCGCTCGATTGGAGGATTTAGTGACGGCGATAACCGAGCAGCCCGGCACCCGGCTTCCCGGCCTGCGCCGATACGACTTGAGGCGAGCGGCTGCCCGTGACGGCATCACCATTCCGCGCATCCTTATAGATCAGTTGCGGGAAATTCCGGGCGGATCGACCTAGATCAATAGAAACTGATATTTGTTCAGAGGAGGGTGTTATGGAATCGACGGTATTTGCAGGCGCGGCGAAATGGTCGGCAGCGAAGAATAAAGATCACCTCTTCGGGCTTTTCCGAATGAAGCCAAACACGGGAGCGTGGGAACACATCACGAATAACGGCTTGCCCGATGACACGGAAGTCCGCGCCATCGTTATTGACCCCAATGATCAGGACCGCGTCTTTGTGGGCACACAAGTCGGCCCCTATCGCAGCGACGATGGTGGCGACAGTTGGACTGCCCTTCCATTGCCCAGCGATAACGCCGTCACGTGGTCAATTCTACTGCATCCGACAGACGCCAATATTCTCTACGCCGGAACGCAGGATCAGGGAGCCTTTCGCAGCGAGAACGGTGGAAAGAGTTGGACTGAGATGAACATCCCAGAGCCCGCGGGCCTTTGCCGGATGGGCTTCCCAAGCCGGACCGTCCGTATGTGTTTGGACCCGAGCAATCCTGACGAAGTGTACGTTGGTGTTGAGGTCGGCGGCCTTGTGCGCAGTCTCGACGGCGGCGACACATGGGAAGATATCGGCGGCGGTCTGATGGACCTGGCCGAACAAGATCATCTACGGAGCCGGATTGGCAGCGATACGGACACGGAAGGTATGATGGACACGCACGCGACAACGATCAGTCCAACACGGCCCGGCACCTTGGTTCACGCGACGCGGATGGGCCTTTTCCGCAGCGATGATAAAGGCGAAACTTGGAGCGAAATGGGTGTCGGCAAACACTCCCCGTTGACCTACGCCCGCGACGTCCAGGTCTCGGTCCATGATCCAGACACCATGTACTCCGCACTCAGCGTCGCGTCGGTCAGCGATGCCGGGTCGGTCTATAAGAGCACGGATTTCGGCGAGAGCTGGACGCGCTTTGACAATGATGTCGACGTCAACAGCACGATGATGCATATCGGCCAAAGTGCCGCGAGCGCGGATCGTGTCTACGCCGGTGCGCGTCGTGGGCGAGTCTTCGGCACCGAAGATGGCGGCAAGACGTGGACCCAGAGCGAGCTGCCGGGCGGCGTACAGGGTATCTATGCGGTCGCTTGCACGTAGGTGAACAGCCGTCTAACCCTCTCCCATAGCGGGAAAGGGCTGGGCCGAGGGAGATTAGCGCGGCCAGGTCCGCAAGCCGATCAACCCGCCGTCGACCGGCAAATTCACCGCCGTCACCCAACGCGCTTCGTCCGACAACAAGTAGACGGCTGCATGGCCGATATCCCAACCGGTGCCTTTTGTCTGCATGGGCACCATGTCAACGCGGCGCTGTAACGCTTCGTCACCGAGATGCGCCACCATTGGCGTCTCCACAGTGCCAACGATGATGCAATTACAGCGGATACCTTGTGTGACGTAATTGGCCGCTGTTGAGTGCGTGAGCCCGTGCAAAGCCGCTTTCGCAGTGGCGTACGCCGCCGAGCCCGTATCCGCGATCATGCCGGCAGCACCGACGATCGACGAGATATTGATGATCGACCCGCCACCGGACCGCAGCATCGCCGGGATGGCCGCCTTGGTGCCCTGCATCGCAGTCTTCAAATTAATCTGGACGACGCGGTCCCAATCTTCCTCGGCAATCTCCACCACGGTGCCGGGGCTGCCGCCGCCGACGTTGTTCACCAGCCCCGTGACCTTGCCGTAACGTTCCTCCGCCGCCGCAACCATGGCATGAGCGTCTTCCTCCTGGCTGACATCGCCGGTGAAGACCATTGCATCTCCGCCCTCGGAGAGGATTTCTTCCCGCAGTAATTCAGCTCGCTCCGGGGTCCGATTAACGAGAACGACCTTTGCCCCTTCCCGCGCGGATAATACCGCCATCGCCTTGCCGGTGCCGACACCTTCGCCGCGCGACGCCGCGCCCGCGATGATGATTACCTTACCGTCGAGCCGTCCGGTCATGTCTCATTTCCTTTGTTTGTTCCGCCGCTTAGGCTGCCTCAAACTCGCGCGCCACCCGGTCCACCAAATCGGCCACCGCCGGTAAATCCTTTACACCCGAGACTGAATGCCCAGCTGACCAAATGTCTTTCCAGCGCTTGGGGCGTTTGTCCGGATTGATGTCCTCCGAGACATTGATCATGCCTCGTTCCGGCAAGGCGTCGGGGTCGAGGCCGGCAGCCACGATCGAAGGGCGTAATTTGCTCGCCGGCAATCCGGTGAACGCACTGCTGAGCATGACATCGTCCAGCGATGACGAGACCAGCATATCCTTGTACCCTTCAACCGCCATGCTCTCTTGGGTCGCGATGAATCGTGTTCCCATATACGCCAAATCGCAGCCGAGCGTGATCGCCGCTTTCAATGCCACGCCATCACTAATGCCGCCCGAGAGGACGACCGGGCCATCGAAAATTTCGCGAACCGCACGGACAAAAGCGAACGGATTCGCCCAACCGGTCTGACCGCCCGCACCCGCCGTCAGCAGGATCAATCCATCAACACCGGTTGCGATGGCTTTCTCCGCATGACGCATGGAGGCAATATCAGCGAAGACACGGCCGCC
>JABJCS010000384.1 GCA_018665505.1 Alphaproteobacteria bacterium | reverse complement strand
CACCGTGGTCGATGAGACCGGCAAGCGTCACTTCCCGGAATACGACGCCCCCGATGTGCGCCAAATCGTCGTGCCCACCACACTCTCAGCCGGCGAATTCAACGCCCGGGCCGGGGTCACCAACAGCGCGCTGCGGCTCAAACAAAGTTTTGTGCATCCGGGAATCATCCCGATCTCGGTCATCCTCGACCCGGCGGTGACGGTGCCGACACCGGAATGGTTGTTCCTCTCGACCGGCATCCGTGCCGTGGATCACGCGGTGGAGACTTATCTCTCCATCGATGCCAACGCCTATTATGACGGTGCCTGTCTGCAAGCACTGCGCCTGCTCGGCGAGGGTCTGCCGCGCGTGAAAGCCGACCCCGGCGATCTCGACGCAAGGCTGAAATGCCTGATGGGGGCTTGGATGTCGATGACCGGCATCATCGCGGGCGCCCGCCTCGGCGCCAGCCACGCCATCGGTCACATTCTCGGCGGCAGCGCCGGCGTCCCTCACGGCCACACCAGCTGCATCATGTTACCCTATGTGCTGGAATGGAACGCCGCGGTGAACGGCGAGCGCCAGAAAGAGATCGCGACGGCCATGGGCCGCGCGGGCACCCCGGCCTCAGAAGTGCTCGACAGTTTCATCCGCAATCTGGACATGCCCCGCTCCATCCGCGAGACCGGCGTCGAGGAAAGCGACCTGCCGCGCTTGGCCGAGAACTGCATGCTCGACGATTGGACGTTCAGCAACCCAAGGCCAATCAAAACGCCGGACGAGGTGATGGAGATATTGCGGTTGGCTTATTAGCTCTCCTCGATCAATTCCCAAGCCGGTTTCTGGTCCGGGCGGAAGGTGCGCCGCCAGGCCTCCATGCCGAGCAGGAGCGACGTCGTCCCGCCGAGGATGAAACCCAACGTCGCGACCTCGAAGAATTCTTCCTCGCTCACACCTGCTTTCACACCGGCGACCATGTGCGCCCTGATGTGGTCGGGGTTGGCGTTTCGGGCGATGTCGACGGCGACGTGGACGATCTGTTTTGTTTTCTTGTCCAGATGGCGTTCCTTGATATTCGCGAATTCAAGCCAGCGCTGGTAGTGCTGCATATACTCCTGGTCGGCCCCGTGCATGATCTCGTGCACACCGAGGTGAAAGCCACGGCTTACATGGGCGCGGACCAATAGGTCGTCTCCGGTCTCTTCAACTTGTGTGTCGTCCGCCATTTCTCATTCCTCCGCTGTGGGTTTGCTTTCAAGGAAGCCTAGTTCAATTCTCATTCCAGCGAAGGCGGGACGTGCAATAGGAGAGAGCATCATGGCGGGACGGGTCGATTTAGCATCGGAAGAACAGGCGAAGGCCATCGCGCGGGCCATTGGCGCGCCGGAGGTCATGGCGACACGGAATGCGTTTCGCACACTCGCCAATTCTCCGACCATGGCAGAGGGCGTGTTCACCCATCTCACCACCTTGCTCAACAAGAACACGTTCGAAACACGGCTGCGCGAATTGGCGATCATGCGGATCGGCTGGGTCACCGGCTCCGAATATGAATGGACGCAGCATTGGCGGGTCGCCACCACGGCGGGTGTGCCGGAGGAGGACATCCTGGCGGTTCGGGATTGGCAAAACGCTGACCAGCTGACCGGTGCCGACCGGGCGATCCTTCAGGCGGTGGACGAGATGTTGGACGGCGGCAAGATTTCCGATCCAACCTGGGCTGAGTGTTGCAAGCATGTCCCCACCGATGGGGAACGGGTCGAGATGGTTGTCTGCATCGCCAATTGGATCATGTTCTCGAACTTGCTGCGCACATTGGAGATTCCGGTGGAGGACGGCGTGATGTCCTGGCCGCCGGACGGACGGGTGCCGGAGAGTGCGGCGGCAATCCGGAATTAGGGCCTGAGTTTTACATGCAGGAGCCGTGACACTTGGTGTTGCTCTGGCACTACTTCCGGGTTCGGGACAAGCCCGCCCCGGAATGACCAATGAGAGGTCCCCTACAACACCTGCTTGATCACGTAGAGCGTCACCCCCGCGCCCGCGACTTCAACCGCGACCATAAACATCAACAAGGTGTAACGGTGGACGTTGCCTTCACGGCGGGATTTAACGTCGCGGATTTTGCGGTAGAGCGAGGAGAAGTGTTTCTCGAGCTCAACGATCCTAGAAATTTCATTGTATTGCCATGACTGATAGAGCGTCAGCACGAAAATCACCCCACCCGCGAGGATGATCGTCGCCACGCCGAGGATATTGGCGAGTTCATCGCTCGGCTTGCCGAACATCACCACAGCGACGAACACGGCCATGACGATCAGCGACGAGCCGACGGAGCGCCACTGTATGTTCTTCGCGAAGAGGACAGCTTCCGCCGACCGGTCAAACATCAAACGCAGCTCGTGATGGGTTAAATCATCGAGCTCCGAGGGCGTATTCTCGAAAGGTTTTTCGTCGTCTTTCGACTGCTCGTCCGTCTCAGGTTTCTTCGCCATGAACGCATCCTTCACGCTGCTCGTATACTAATTTTAACCCTAGTCGCTTGAATCATATCATAAAACGCAACGGGCGGAGACAAATTTTGCGCCACGTTGCGGGCGCTTCGTCCGGCTCTATCTTTCTGTAGAGAGGGAGACGACACTATGGCAAATTACGACGTGGCCGCGATTGACGCGGTGGTGAATATCTACAACGCGGAGGCGCTGACCCACCGCCCAGATTGGAAAGACGGGTTTTTCGGCGACAAGATCGGCGCCGATGCCAAGACCGTGCAAGGGGTCGAGATCGACGAAATGTTGCGCCGCATGGATGCCGCCGGGATTGAACGCGGTTTTCTGATCGCGACGAAATGTGGGCCGCTCGGCCATCCGTCTTGCTATCACCTACCGCTCGAAGTGGTGAACAAAGCGGTCAAACAACATCCGGACAGGTTCTTCGCGATGTACGGCGTCGACCCGACCCAGGGCATGAAAGCCGTCCACGAGCTGCAACATGTGGTCGAGGAGTACGGCTATATCGGCGCACACGGCTATCCCCACTGGTTCGAGCTGCCGTTGGATCATGCGCGTTGGTATCCGATCTATTCGAAATGCTGCGAGCTGGATATCCCGATCCAGCATCAGATCGGCCAGTCTCTTGTCTATTCCGCCGACTACCCAGTGCGCTCGGTCGGGCAACCGATCACCATGGACGGGGTCGCCTGCGATTTTCCCGAACTAAAGTTGGTCGGCATCCATGTGGGCATTCCGTGGGCCGACGAGGCCATCGCCATGGCGTGGAAACATAAGAACGTCTATTTGGGCTCCGACGCGCACGGGCCGAAACACTGGCCCGCCAGCTTCGTCAATTACATCAACACCTACGGCCAGGATAAGGTCATCTTCGGCACCGATTTCCCAGTGCTGGATTTCGAGCGCACACGGCGCGAGATCGAAGAACTGAACCTGCGCGAAGTGCCGAAACGAAAATTCCTCCGCGACAACGTCATCAAGCTCTACAAGCTCGATGAACGCGGCGTTTCATTCTCCAGCTAGAAGAGATCCAATATGAGCAATTATCGCCTGACCGACGAGCAACGCCAGTTGAAGGAAGCCGCGCGCCGATTCGCCGAAGACCAACTCCGCCCGATCGCGCTTGAGGTCGAAGCGCGGGGTGGTGAGCTGTCTCGCGAGACCTTGAAACTGATGGCGGAGAACGGCTATGTCGGCCTCGACATTCCGCCGGAATATGGTGGGCTCGGCCTCGACACGTTGTCCTGCGCGATCATTCTCGAGGAAATATCCTCCGCTTGGTTTTCGGCCGCGACCCATT
>JABJCS010000037.1 GCA_018665505.1 Alphaproteobacteria bacterium | reverse complement strand
GCCGCCAAAATTCACTACATGTTCGGCGGGCAGCAGAAATTCCCGATCACGTTCCGCGCCGCGGTCGGCGGGGGTACGAAACTGGCGGCCCAGCATTCACAGAGCCCCTACTCCATGTTCATGAACCTGGCAGGAATAAAAATCATCCTGCCATCGACGCCCTACGATATGAAGGGGCTGCTAAAATCAGCCATTCGGGACGACAATCCAGTCATATCCTTTGAGGCAAACCGGCTGCTCGGCTTTAAGGGCGAAGTGCCGGACGACGACTACACGGTTCCCATCGGGGTCGCAGATGTAAAGCGCGATGGGGCCGATATCACGGTCGTGGCCATCGCCTGGATGGTGCATGAAGCGCTAGCGGCCGCTGAAATCATGGATAAGGAAGGCGTCTCGGTCGAAGTGATTGACCCTCGGACGCTGGCCCCATTGGATGCCGGAACGATTCTCAAATCAGTGCAAAAGACCGGACGCCTGCTTGTCGCCGACGAAGCGGGCCCGACGGCAGGTGCCTCCGCCGAGATCATTGCGCTCGCGACCGAAGACGCCGAAACGTTCCGGGCACTGAAAGTTCCGGTACGCCGGGTTTGCGCGCTCAACGCACCTATTCCCTACAGCCCCGTATTGGAAGATCACGTCTTCCCCAACCGGAAACGGATTGCCGACGGCATTCGCACCGTCATGAGTGCCGGATAAACGCAAGGATACCCACGATGCCCCATCTAAATCGCGGAGACGCGAAACTCTATTACGAAGACGACGGAAAAGGCCCCGCGATATTGATGACCCACGGCTTCGTCGCCTCTACCGGCATGTGGGACGGCCAAGTGGAGGCCTTCAAAGATCGCTTCCGACTGATCCGTTGGGACATGCGCGGCCACGGACGGACGGAATGCCCGGACGATCAATCCGCCTACGGCCAGGACATTACCGTCGCCGATATGGTCGCAATCCTCGATCATTTGGAAATCGATAAAGCCATCATTGTTGGACATTCCCTTGGCGGCTTCATGTCGCTGCGCCTCAACGTGATGCACCCCGACCGGGTCTCCGCCTTGTTGCTGCAAGGCTGCGGCCCGGGATACCGAAGTGACGACTCACGCGCAAAATGGAACGAGCGGGTCGATGGACGCGCGAAAACGATCATAGAGGAAGGTTACAAGGCGCTCGGCGGAGCCGCCGAAGTTCCTGTCAGTGTACAGCGCTCAGGCCAGGAACTGGCCATGGCGGCGCGCGGGATTTTGGCGCAAGTCGACGCCATGGTCATCGACAGCTTGCCACATATCGACGTCCCGACTCTAGTTATCATCGGCGCCGGCGATTCATATTACCTGCAGGGCTCCGACTATATGGCGAACCGCATTCCCGGCGCCGAACACGTGGTGGTTCCAGATGCGGGACACGGTGTGAACGTCGACCAGCCAGAGATCGTCAATAAGGCGTATGGCGCTTTCTTCGCCAGGGCCACCTAGACGGTCGCGAATTACTGCTTCGGTAGACCGCCGCGCTTGGTCGCCATATCGGTGAATTTGTTGAGCGCGCCGGCGATCTTTTTGAAGACCTTGGCGCGATCCTCAATACCATAGCGTTTCGCCAGAACCGCCGGATCGGTGTAGGCAAGTTTCACCGTGCCGTCCGCTGCTTTCCACGCGACCGCTTTCAACGGCAGGTCAAGGCCGATGGCCGGATTGGATGTCATCAACGGCGTGCCGATTTTCGGCGATCCAAAGATCAACACGGCGTTCGGGGCTAAATCCATACCGACACTCGCCGCGCCCTTGGCATGGTTCACACGCGCGAAAACCTTAATGCCTTTCCGCTCCATCGCGATGCCAAGGCGATCCAAGGTTTTGGTGACGCCGAAATCACTTTGCTTCACAATCAACCCATCATCTGCCGCCTTGGCAGGTGTCGGCATGACATGAACGGCGGCAATCGCTGCAATCAACAGGAGGGGGAGGGCAAGGCGGAGACGCATATTTCGGATTCTTTCAAGCGGACGTTAATGTCACGCATAAATGAGAGTTGCCTTATCTACTCTGACTACATGTCTCAGCGCAACCGGCCCTCCCTTCAACTTTTCGCGCGCGGCCCTCGAAGGCGTTCGATCAAGGGCACCAGTAGATGCGGAGACAGATACACGGGCAACTGACTGAGCGCGAAG
>JABJCS010000383.1 GCA_018665505.1 Alphaproteobacteria bacterium | reverse complement strand
TCGACCGGCATGACCTTCACGAACTTCGGAAGATAGTTGTCCCAATCATCGAGAATGGCCCGCGCCCGGTCACTGCCGGTATAGCGCTGATGATTCTCGATAAGTCCCCGCAAGCGCCGTTCGTCATAACGCGTCATATCGGACGACGGGTCGATGCCATCGTCATTCGCCGCGCGTTCTTCCCTCGGCACCGCCTCCAATTCCACCATGCTCTTGTTGCAAAGACTGTCGAAAGCGTTCTTCTCGTCGAGCACATAAGCGATTCCACCGGACATGCCGGCCGCGAAATTGCGCCCCGTTTCACCCAATACAACGACGACACCACCGGTCATGTACTCCGCTCCGTGATCGCCGCAACCTTCGACCACCGCCGATGCACCGGAGTTCCGTACCGCGAACCGCTCGCCGGCTACGCCACGGAAATAGCATTCGCCCGCAATGGCGCCGTAGAGCACTGTATTGCCAACAATGATGTTCTCTTCCGGCACAAGCTGACTGTCCGGTGAGGGGTAGATGGCAATGCGGCCGCCGGACAATCCCTTACCGACATAATCGTTCGCATCGCCGACCAGCTCGAACGAGACACCATGCGACAACCAGGCTCCGAAGCTCTGCCCGGCATTCCCGGTGAATTTCACATGGATCGAATCTTCGGATAGGCCCGCATGGCCGTGCTGTTTCGCGATCTCGCCCGACATCATCGCGCCGACTGTGCGATTGATATTGCGGATCGGGCTTTCGAAACTGACCGGTGCACCACCGTCGATGGCACCCTTCGCTTTGGCGATCAGCTCGTTATCAAGCGCCTTCTCCAAGCCGTGATCTTGATCTTCGCAATTAAAGAGCGCCACGCCTTCTGGTGCCTCGATGGGAGCCAACAAACGTGAGAGATCAATGTTCTGAGCTTTCCAATGATCGACCGCATTGTTCATGTCGAGGATATCGCGGCGACCGATCATCTCATCGATGGTCCGGAAGCCGAGCTCCGCCATGATCTCGCGAACTTCAGTGGCGATATAGGTGAAGAAATTAACCACATGTTCGGGCTGACCAGTGAAGCGCTTGCGCAATTCGGGGTCCTGGGTCGCCACACCGACCGGGCATGTATTGAGATGACACTTCCGCATCATAATACAGCCTTCGGAAATCAGAGCCGCCGTAGCGAAACCAAACTCGTCGGCACCGAGCAATGCCCCGATGATAACATCGCGTCCCGTCCGCAAACCACCGTCGACCTGTACCGCGATGCGGCCGCGCAATCCGTTCATGACCAGCGTTTGATGAGTTTCGGCCAGACCGAGTTCCCACGGGCCACCGGCATTTAGCAATGATGTCAGAGGGCTAGCGCCCGTTCCTCCATCATGACCTGAGATCGTGACATGATCTGAATACGCCTTGCTGACGCCCGCCGCGACCGTGCCGACACCAACTTCGGAGACCAGCTTTACGGAAATACGCGCCTGCGGATTAACGTTCTTCAGATCGTGGATGAGCTGTGCCAAATCCTCGATCGAATAGATATCGTGGTGCGGCGGCGGTGAAATCAGTCCAACGCCCGGTGTCGAATGTCGCACGCGGGCAATCCATTCATCGACCTTGTCGCCCGGAAGCTGTCCGCCTTCGCCGGGCTTAGCGCCCTGAGCCATCTTGATCTGGATGTCATCCGCATTGACCAGATATTCCGTCGTCACACCAAAGCGGCCCGACGCGACCTGCTTGATCCGCGAACGCATGGAATCGCCGTTCTCCATCGTACCGAAGCGGATGGCTTCCTCGCCTCCCTCCCCAGTGTTGGAGCGCCCGCCGAGACGGTTCATGGCGATGGCCAAATTCGTGTGCGCTTCCCATGAGATGGAGCCAAAGGACATGGCCCCGGTCGCGAAGCGCTTCACGATTTCGGAGATCGGTTCGACTTCGTCGACAGAGATCGCCTCACGGTCGGACTTGATATCGAACAAGCCGCGCAAGTTCTTAAACTTGGTGGTCTGATCGTTGACCTTCGAGGTGTAGGTCTTGAAGAGCTTGTAATTGGCACTGCGGACCGCGTGCTGGAGCGTGCCGATGGTCTCCGGCGTCCAAACGTGTTCCTCGCCCCGGATGCGATAAGCGAGATCACCACCGACATCCAAGTCGCTGCGATAGATCGGCGCGTCGCCATACGCCGTTGCGTGGCGGCGTTCCGTCTCTTCCGCGATTTCAGGCAGACCCGCGCCTTCAACCTTCGTCGCGGTGCCAGTGAAATAATCCTCGACGAATTTGCTCGACAATCCGACCGCATCGAATATCTGCGCGCCGCAATATGACTGATAGGTGGAGATGCCCATCTTCGACATCACCTTCATCATACCTTTGCCGACAGCCTTGATGTAATGTTTATGCGCGGTTTCGTCGTCGATCTCATTCGTGGTCTCGTGCACGAGGTTGCTCAACGTGTCGAAAGCGAGATACGGGTTCATCGCCTCCGCGCCATATCCCGCCAATAGGCAGAAATCATGGACACGGCGGGCCTCACCGGTCTCCACCACCAAGCCCACTTCCGTGCGCAATCCTTCGCGAATTAGGTGATGGTGAACCGCCCCAGTCGCCAACAACGCGGGCACGGCGACATGCTTCGCATCGACCCCACGGTCGGAGAGGATAATGATGTTATGCTTTTGTTTTTCAACGACTCTTTGCGCTTCTTCGCAAATGCGTTGAATCGCAACCTCCATCTTCACGGCATCATCGCCATCACAGCGATAACAGATATCCAAGGTATAGGTCCGGAATGACCCATCAACATGGTTCTCGATCCGCCGAATCCGCTCCAAATCCGTATTCGACAGGATCGGTTGATCGACTTCGAGGCGCTTGTGCTCACCACCCGAACCAAGATCCATTAAGTCTGGGCGCGGCCCGATAAAGCTCACCAGCGACATCACCAACTCTTCGCGGATCGGATCGATAGGAGGATTCGTGACCTGTGCGAAATTCTGGAAGAAATAATCGGAGAGCATGCGTGGCTTGTCGGAGAGCGGGGCGAGCGGAATATCGCGGCCCATGGAGCCAATCGGGTCCTCGCCCTTCACCGCCATCGGATCAAGGAAGAACTTCACGTCTTCCCGCGTGTAACCAAAAGCCTGCTGCATATCGAGCAGGGTCTCACTATCTGCCGCCATCGGACCGATTTCCGCGGGCAGGTCGGAGAGATGGATTTGCGTCTGGTCGAGCCAGTCCTGATAGGGATAGGCATCGGCCAAACCGGATTTGAGTTCCTCGTCGGAGATGATCCGGTGCTCTTCTAGATCGACCACCAACATCTTGCCCGGCTGCAGGCGCCATTTGCTGACGATTTTCTCTTCCGGGATATCCGGCAGCACGCCGACTTCGGACGCCATGATGACGAGGCCGTCATCGGTCACGATATAGCGGGCGGGGCGCAGTCCATTGCGGTCAAGCGTCGCCGCGATTTGCTTTCCATCCGTGAACGCCATCGCCGCCGGTCCATCCCACGGCTCCATCAGAGCCGAATAATACTCATAGAAGGCGCGGCGTTTCGGATCCATCAGATCGTTACCGCTCCACGCTTCCGGGATCATCAGCATCATCGCATGGGAGAGCGAATAACCGCCCATCACCAACAATTCGAGCGCATTGTCGAAGGTCGAGGAATCGGACGGGCTGTCGCCGATGACCGGCCACAGTTTCTCCAAATCGTCACCGAGGACCTTGGATTTCATATTATGGCGGCGGGCATTCATCCAGTTGATGTTGCCGCGCACAGTATTGATCTCGCCGTTATGGCAGAGGAAACGAAACGGCTGCGCCAGACGCCAGGACGGGAAAGTATTGGTCGAGAACCGCTGATGGAACAATGCCATCGCTGTTGCGAAGTCCGTATCCTGGAAGTCGAGATAGAATTTCGAGAGATTGGGCGCCAACACCATGCCTTTGTAGACCATGGTGTGTGCCGACATCGAGACGACGTAGAAATCCCGCCATGCGGTGGCATTCTTATCCCAAAGCGCGTGATGCGCTTGTTTGCGGATGACATAGAGTTTGCGCTGGAAAGCCTCCGAATCCGGTGTCTCCGGCCCGCGCTGAATCAAAACCTGCCGGATGATCGGCTCGGCTTCCTTGACGCTCTCGCCAAGGACGCTGTTGTCGACCGGCACATCGCGCCAACCGATCAAAATT
This sequence comes from Alphaproteobacteria bacterium, assembly GCA_018665505.1. Next base: position 2,704 of record JABJCS010000383.1, on the reverse strand, counting down.
TGTCCCTCGCGCGAGATCGAAGTTTCGATTGCCTCCGCCGCAAGATCGCACTTCGTCGGATCGTTCGGCAGAAACACCATGCCGACCGCGTAGTCACCGACCGGCGGCAAGGTAATACCGCGCTCGGAGAAGACCTTGCGCATGAAGCCGTCAGGAATTTGAATCAGAATGCCCGCACCGTCGCCCGCCAACGGATCGGCACCGATGGCGCCCCGGTGATCAAGGTTGTGGACGATCTCCAGCGCCTGGTGGACGATTTCGTGTTTCGGCTCGTTATGGATGTTCGCTATGAAACCGAATCCGCACGCATCATGCTCATTGGCGGGGTCATAGAGTCCCTGCTCAATAGGCAAACCAATATTGTTGCGCCGGATCTCGTGGCTCATGCGTTAACTCCCAATAGGCTCCGCGGAGGGCCAGATTAAATAGCAAGCTCCAGCGGAAACAGAAAATAGTTTCTTTCACCAAAATATAAATTTAATAATATCAATGCGTTAAAATAGGGATTCCGAGTCTATTTTCAAGTCTGGGATCGTTTGATTTTAAGAATCCGTTAAAATCCGACAATTTGCCTTGTTTCGGCCGGAAGATATCCGCTCCCGTCCTCGGTCCTCAGATATTCAATCTCAGGCCAAAATTCCGGATCGCGTGCCGCGTCCGAAATGCCACCAAATCTAAATTTGGCATTCCAGGGCGGTCGTTAGACCGAACCCGAAACTATGGCCTGAGCATGACATTCCACTTGCTCGTACCATTCGCTAAAGGCCAAGCAAACGACTCTCCTCTATCTCCTTTGTCTCGATTTCGGCGAGCGTCAGCATGTGCCACAGCAGCGCCAGGTTACTCGATAACACGGGTTTGCCGAGCTGTTCTTCCGCCGCCGCGATCATGCCGGCGCAACGTAGGTTCGTGCAGGAAATGAACACCGCTTCCGCGTCACTCCCCTCGCCCGCCGCGACCGCAGCCTCGAGGATTGATTGCGGCGTGATACGGGCGACATTTGCCTCGACTTCCTCGTCGAAGGTGGTCACGCCTGAGATATCGAAGCCGCCCGCCTCGAACATTTTCACGATGTCCCCGGTCACCGCGAAATTGTAAGGCGTCAACACTGCGATCCGTTGGATGCCGAGCGCCCGTAGCCCTGCCTTCGCAGCTGTCGCCGGATTTGTCGGCCTCACGCCGGGCCGTGCCGAGGTTATCAGGCTCGCCACGCGGTCCTCTCCGATCACCGAAGAGGCGGAGGTACAGGCATAGCCGATCACATCAAAATTGGCGCCGACGGGAAACAATCCGATGGCGGCGCCCAAATCCGCCTCCATAGCGGCCAATGTATCGTGGGTCACCGCTTCCCCGCTTGGAATGCGGGTGTGATGCAGAATAACAGAGCGGTCTCTCAGGTAGTAGCGAAACTCGTCCTCGATCGTCTCTTCTGCCTGCAAAACCACCAATCCCAGGGTGGGCAAGCGGGCGCCTTCATCCTCGACAACATAGGGAGCGGATGCGACCATCGATAAATGCTTTCCTTCCATCGCTCAGGCCTCGACTACCAAGTTTCTGATTGTAAGGGCGATTCACCCGGCGCGCGATACTTCTTAACGCCGCTCCCCGATAACCGCACTCCCGAATGAGCACCAGCGACGTCCTTTACGCCCGTTATGGGCCCAAATACCGATGGGTGGTTACCGTCGTGGCGCTGATGGCGTTCTTCTGCATGGTCTTCGCCAGCTCAATGATCAATGTGGCGATACCGAACGTCATGGGCGCCTATGGTGTCGGTCAGGACAAGGCGCAGTTTCTCTCCAGCGCCTTCCTCGCGACCACGGTGACGAGCCTGCTCGCCAACACCTGGCTGATCGCGCGGTTCGGACAACCCGCCACCTTCTCCGCCAGTTTGATCGTCTTTATCTTCGGCAGTGTTGTCAGCAGTTTTGCCCCGACCCTCGACATGATCATCGTCGGTCGCGTTATCCAAGGGTTCGGCGCGGGCGTCATCCAACCGCTGGTCATGGTGCTGCTGTTAGACATTTTCCCGCGGGAAAAACGCGGTGTCGCGATGGGCCTGTTCAGCATGGGTGTCGCCTTCGCACTTGGTCTGGCACCCGCACTCGGCGGCATCGTGGTCGACACATTAGGATGGCGATATGTCTTCCTTATCCCGGTCCCCGTCGCCCTCATCTCCCTGGCGATGGGCGTCTTCTTCATACCGGAACGGAAGAGTCGGGGGCCCGCCGGAAAGTTCGATTATCTCGGCTACGCGCTCATGTGCGGCTTCGTCTTCTGCCTGATGACGATCCTCGGCAACGGACAGCGGTGGGGTTGGGCCTCAGACGACATCGCCATTCTCCTCACAATCATGGTCCTGTCGCTGATCGGGTTCGTTTTCTCCCAACAGCGCCCCCAAGGCAGTTTGATGGATGTGAGTGTGTTCCGAAACTTTCGCTTCTGCACCGTGATCACCGTGTCTTTCTTTTACGGCATGGGCAGTTTCGCGCAAAACTACGCCTTCCCCATCTTCAGCCAAATAGTCCAGGGCTATACGCCGACCCTCGCGGGGGCACTTCTGTTGCCAGGGGCCATCCTGGTCGCGTTTATCCTCCCGCTGACCGGCAAGCTGGCGGACCGCTTCCCGCCTCACCTACTGATATTCGCGGGACAGTTCATCTTCATCGGCAGCGCCCTGGCACTGGCGGACGCAGATGTCGAT
>JABJCS010000382.1 GCA_018665505.1 Alphaproteobacteria bacterium | reverse complement strand
GGCCGCCATCGTCAAGGATGCCGGGGACGATCCCGATGTTACCCATGGTGCTTTGGTCGTCGTACGGGTGCGATTACTAAAAGCGGGCGAAGGAGTGCGATTTCGGGCCGGTGAAGGTATCGGTACCGTAACGCGCGAAGGGCTTGAACTTGACGTTGGGGAACCGGCGATCAATCCCGCTCCACGGCGCATGATCGTCGCGGAGGTCGCTGATGTCGCCGCGGCGCACGGTGTCTCGCCGGACGTGGAAGTTGAAATCGCCATTCCCGGCGGCGAACAGCTCGCCAAAAAGACGTTGAACGGGCGTCTTGGAATTGTTGACGGATTGTCGGTCTTGGGCACAACCGGTGTCGTCATTCCGTTTTCCTGCTCCGCTTGGATACACTCAATCCACCGCTCCATCGATGTTGCGCGGGCGGCGGGAATCGAACATGCGGCTGCTGCAACCGGATCGACTTCCGAACTCGCGGTCAAAACGCTCTATAATTTGCCGGAAGAAGCGCTGATCGATATGGGTGATTTCGCGGGCGGGACGCTGAAATATATCCGCCGCCATCCCATTCGCCGCCTCACCATCGCGGGCGGATTTGCGAAGCTCGGCAAACTCGGGGCTGGATTGCTGGATTTACATTCGAAGCGCGGGCGCATTGATCTCGATTGGATGGCAGGATGCGCGGGGGAATCGGGTGCGTCGGAGTTATTGGTAGCGGACATACGAGAGGCGAAGACAGCCGGGCGCGCGCTCCAGATTGCGAAAACCGCCCAATTTCCCATCGGCGATATCGTGGCTCGGGCAGCGCGCAATACGGCGCTCCAGCAAGTTTCGAGTGAGACTGAAGTCGAAGTTCTGATCTTCGACCGCAAAGGGGTGTTGGTTGGGCGCTGCGATGGTTGAGCCACTCCGAGTTCTGATCCTCGGTGGCACTGGCGAGGCACGACGTTTAGCAGGAGAGCTTGACGGAGATGCCCGGATTCACGTGGAGACGTCACTTGCCGGAGCCACCGCGAAACCGGCGGAAATCGCCGGGGATGTCCGGTGCGGCGGGTTCGGCGGTGCTGCGGGACTTGAAGCATATTTAACTGCGCAAGACATTGATCTTTTGGTTGATGCGACTCATCCCTTCGCGGATACAATCAGCCGGAGTGCGGTTACAGCGAGCGAAAATTGCACGACCGATCGATTGGTCATATGTCGTCCGGCATGGGCGGAACAGGCCGGCGACAGATGGATTTCCGTTGCTAATGTCGAGGAGGCCGCAGCGTGCGTTTCAGAGTATGCTTCTCGGGTATTCCTGACGATTGGCCGCCAGGAGATCGATGCCTTTGCGGAATGCCGTGATGCTTGGTTCTTAATTCGCCTGATCGATTTACCAGCGACAACACCACCGCTGAATGCGTTCGAACTGATCAGTGATCGAGGTCCCTTCGATTTAGCGGCAGAGCGTCGTATGTTCCAAGAGCATAGGGTCGATTGCATAGTTTCAAAAAATAGTGGTGGAACAGATACTTATCCGAAAATTGAAGCGGCTCGGGAAGCGGGTATCCCCGTCATTATGATCGAACGTCCGGAAATGCCGAAGGCTCCCGTCGTGGATACGGTGGACGCCGCGTTAGAGTGGATAGAGGCCAAAATTCGCTAGGCTTTACTCATCTGTTTACTTTTTTGATGGCGAAACAGATGGACGTGGTCGGAGGCGTATAATCGGCTCTCGGTTCCCGACGTGGGATCGAGTGCGTGGCCGACGAGGATCAGAGCAGTGCGCGTGATCTTGGCTGCGCGAACCTGCGCGGCGATATCGGCGAGGGTGCCGCGCAATATCATCTCATCGGGCCAAGTGACCCGATAGATGACTGCGACTGGACAGTCCTCCCCGTAGACCGGGCTCAGTGCTTCGATGACGGATTTGATATTGCGGACTGAGAGATGGATTGCCAGGGTCGCGCCGCTGCGCGCTAAATTCTCCAATTCTTCGCCTGCGGGCATGGCCGAAGATTTCATTGCCGTGCGCGTCAAGATTATCGTCTGGCTCACATCGGGCAATGTCAGTTCGGTCTTCAGGGCGGCGGCGGCGGCGGCGAAGGCGGGTACGCCGGGGACGATCTCGTAATCGATCTGTAAATCGTCGAGCCGCCGCATTTGCTCCCCGATGGCGCCATAGATCGATGGATCGCCGGAATGAACTCGGGCTACATCCTTGTCGCCCTCATGGGCGGCGATGATCTCCGCGATGATTTCATCAAGGTTCATACTTGCTGTATCAAGCACATGCGCATCATTGGGCGCGGCGGCGACGATTTCTTCGGGGACGAGTGATCCCGCGTATAGGCAGACCGGACAGCGGGAAATCAATCGTTGACCGCGAATGGTGATGAGGTCCGCAGCACCTGGCCCGGCACCAATGAAATAAACCGTCATGCCTGAGCATCCTTTGAATTCTTGGCGGCGTAACCGCGCGGCGTATAGACCCAAACACCGCCGTCCCGGCGATCAATCCGGCGGGTCTCGGAAGAGCCGACCAAGACCACTGTCGTCATGTCGACTGTCTCTGTTGTCAGAGCTCCGAGGGTGATGACGTCGATGCTTTCGTCCGCGCGCCCCAGATTGCGGGCGAGGACCACTGGTGTGTTCGATGGGCGGGCGTTGAGTAGAATGTCCCGCGCGGCAGGAAGTTGCGTGTTCCGGCGTCTTGAGACGGGATTGTAGAATGCAACGACGAAGTCACCATCGGCGGCGGCGCGAATTCGATTTTCGATCACCGGCCAAGGGGTTAGTAGGTCGGAGAGCGAGATGGTGCAGAAATCATGTCCGAGCGGTGCCCCGATGCGGGCGGCAGCGCCTTGAAGAGCCGAGATGCCGGGGGCCACGGAGATGTCGATACGCCGCCAGTCGACGCTTGGACTCTCGTCGACCATCTCATAGGTGAGCGCTGCCATGGCGTAAATTCCGGAGTCGCCGGAACAGATCAACGCGACCCGTCGTCCTTGCGCGGCGAGGTCGAGGGCGGCGCGAACGCGCTCGCTTTCCGCACCGATCTTGAAGGCGTGCTTGCGGGCCGCGAGGTCGAGGTCGCCGATCAAGTCGATATACATCTGAAACCCGACAATCTCTTCCGCCTCGCGCAAGACGGTCACACATTCCGCCGTGCGCCATTCGGCTGAGCCCGGGCCGAGCCCAACGAGCGTTAGGTGTCCCCGTGCCATTCCTGCTGTCGCTTCGATCGGTTCGGCAGCGCGGGCGATGGCGCAGGTTGCGCGCAGGCTCTTGGCTTTCGGCACGATGAGTGCCGATGTCGGTCCGGCAGC
>JABJCS010000036.1 GCA_018665505.1 Alphaproteobacteria bacterium | reverse complement strand
CAAATCCACACCAAGCGATAGCGCTCGACCAGCGGATAGGATCGCACCGCCGCGCGCTTCGGAATTTGCCCCGGCTGGGTGGGCGAGGCCACGCAAGTACCGGTCCCATCAAACGTCAGACCGTGATACCCGCATTCGACGCTATCAGCCATCAGTCGGCCCATGGAAAGCGGCAGCTTGCGGTGCGGACAGGCATCTTCCAGCGCCACGAGTGAGCGGTCGCCCCGGCGATACATCACAATATCGTCGCCCAAGATTGTCACCGGCGTCAGCTCCCGGCCAATCTCCCGGCCCCACGCGGCCACATACCAGGCGTTTCTCAAAAACATTGAGAGCTTCAATCCTTGTAATAACCGACAACATCACCGTCAGTCGTGACACCCAGCCCGTTCAGGCAGCGATTGACGTAGTTAAAATAGCCGATGATCTGATTGGCCTCGAGAATTTGCCCGTCGTCGAGCCCAGTCGCACGCAGCTCGGCGATATCCGCTTCGACCATGTCGCCGGGCATCAGCGTCAATTTCTCCGCATAGCGCATCAACGCCAGCTCACGCCCCTCTAACGCATCTTCGGGAGACCGGGATTTAATCGCCGCCTCAATCGCGTCGGCCTTTGTGTCGTCGCCGATCAGATGTCGCGCATTTTTCCAATGATTGGCATAAGAATACGGACAATCATTTAGATGCGAGACATAGGAGGAGACAGTCTCCTGCAACCAAGTTGGCAGCGTATTGGCGTCGTCATGTAATGCGGACCGGTAAAGCACCACATGCCCCCGCATAGTATTGGGCCGCAGCGAATGCACCCGCATGACATTGTCCACGGTCCCATGCGGCGTGCGCGCCAAGGCCAGCACGTCCAGTAATTCCGGCGATGCATCGTCGTCGGATATCATCTCGATCCAGGCTGCCATACTGTTCTCCACTGGCCTACATTACCCGGCGCTATTCTCCGCTCTCAGACTGCCCAAGATCGATACCGCCGGGTATATTGCCGAAGCACTTTGCATTATTGAGTACAAGCCCGTCAAAATTGACCGGCCCTTGATCATAGAGGACACACATGGAACTCGGATCGTTTTCGGTAAGCCTGGCCGTGAAAGACCTTGCCGCCTCAGCGGCATTTTACGAGAAGCTCGGATTCACGCCCGTCGGTGGTGACGCAAAGCAGAATTGGCTGATCCTAAAGAATGGCGACCATGTCATCGGCTTGTTCCACGGGATGTTCGAGGGGAACATTCTGACCTTCAATCCAGGTTGGGACCAAGACGGCAATCCGCTGGATTCTTTTACCGACGTACGTGAGCTGCAGCAGGAGTTGAAGGATCACGGGATTACCCTCGATAATGAGGTCGACAATGACACAACCGGACCGGGCAGTATCATGCTGAGTGACCCGGACGGAAACCAAATTCTGATCGATCAACACAGATAAGCGACAAGAGTTTATATCCCTGACACTTACCCCCGCACCTCACGCAACGCCGCCCACACCCGCTGCGGGGTCGCGGGCATATCCAGTGTCTTCACGCCCGCCGGACGAAGCGCGTCGACGATGGCGTTCATCAGGGCTGGCATGGCGCCGACGCAGCCGGCTTCGCCCGCGCCCTTGACGCCGATGGGGTTTGTCGCCGTGATCGCGTTCTCGTTCACGGCGGATTCGAAATTCGGCACCGTGTCGGCGCGCGGCATGACGTAATCCATGAAGGAACCGGTGATGAGCTGGCCGGTTTCGCGGTCCCAGCGCACGTCTTCGAACAGGATTTGCCCGACCCCTTGTACGATGCCGCCGTGCAGCTGGCCGTCGAGCAGTAGAGGATTCAGGACCGTGCCCACATCATCGACCGCGACATATCGAGTGATCTCCAGCTCGCCGGTCTCGGGGTCGATTTCGACCTCGACCACGTGGCAGCCGTTCGGGTATGTCGGCGCGGGTGGGCGCCACGACGCCCATTCGCTCAAACCCACTTCCATGCCTGGCGGTGCCATCATGAAGTTCTGCAACAGCTTGGCGCAATCGGTCAGGCTGACGGATTTATCCGTCCCAGCGACGGTAAAGGTGCCGTCAGTGAATTCGATATCGCCCTCCCCCGCTTCTAGAAGATGCGCCGCCGCCTTGCGGCCCTTCTCGATCACTTTTTCCGCCGCCAGCATCAACGCGGCACCGCCGACGCCGGACGAGCGCGAGCCGAATGTGCCGGTCCCTGCCATACCGTGATCGGTGTCACCCTGTTGGTAGTAGATTTCCTCGAACTCGAGCCCGAGCTTGCCTGAGAGCATTTGGCGGAACACCGTCTCATGCCCTTGGCCGTGGTTGTGGGTCCCCATAACCAGGGTCACGGTACCGGACGGATCAAAGCGGACTTCCGCCCATTCCGGAAAGCCGCCCGCCGATTGTTCGATCACGCTGGCGATGCCGATACCACGCAACTTCCCCGCCGCCGTCGACGCTTCTCGCCGGGCCACGAAATCACCGTAGTCCGCCATATCCAATGCGGCATCCATATTCTTCTCGAACTGGCCGGAATCATAATTGAAGGCAAGCGCGGTCTGGTACGGTAGGGCCGATTCCGGAATATAATTCCGGCGGCGTAATTCCGCCGGGTCGATGCCGAGCTCCGCCGCCGCCGTATCGATGGCGCGCTCCAATACATAGGCCGCCTCCGGTCGCCCCGCCCCCCGATAGGGACCGATAGAGGGCGTATTGCTGAAAACACCCATCACTTTCGTATAAATCGCGGGCGTCGTGTAAGTGCCCGCCAAAGTGCCGAGATTGCCGACGCATGGGTGCACGCCGAGCATCGAGAGATAAGCACCGAGGTTCGCCGTGGTCAGGACCCGGAAGGCGAGGAACTTACCGTCTGCGTCCAGCGCTAGTTCCACTTTCGAGATATTGTCCCGGGCTTGCTCGTCGGTAAGGAAATGCTCGGAGCGGTCGCCGGTCCATTTCACCGGACGGTCCAAATCGCGCGCAGCATGCAAACACAATGCATTCTCCGCATACGGGCCCGAGCGCATACCGAACGCACCGCCCATGTCGTTGCTGACCACGCGCAGTTTATTCTGCGGAACTTTCAACATCGGCTCCGCCATGGCCTGGCGCACGAGGTGCGGGCCTTGGGTTCCGGTGTAGAGGGTAAAGCGGCCCTTAAACTTGTCGTACTCACCGGTGCAGGCGCGTGGCTCCATCGGGGCCACGGCGACCCGCGTTATTTCCAACTCCAGCGTCGTGACGTGCGGTGCCTCGGCGATGGCCGCTTCGACCGCCGCCTTGTCGCCTTCCTCGTGAACGAAACAGACATTGTCCGATGCTTCTTCCCAGACCGACGGCGCGCTTGTGCTCAACACGTCTGCTGTCGCGGTGACCGAGGGCAGCTCCTCATACTCAACCGCCACCAATTCCGCAGCGTCGCGCGCTTGGTCGTGGCTCTCCGCCAGCACGAAGGCCACATAATCGCCGACATACTGAACGAGCTCTTGGCGCAACGGCACGTTCGGCGGGATAAACATTTCTGACCCATCGGCGCGTTTCCGGATGGCCATAGGTGGCACCTTGCCATATCCCGCTGCCTCGATATCGGCACCGGTATAGATCGTAAGAACACCATTTGCCGCGAGCGCTGACGCCGTATCAATGGAGATGATCCGGGCCTTCGCATGCGGCGAGCGCACCACATAGCCATAGGCCTGACCCGGGCGGTTCAGGTCGTCCGAATATAGACCGCCACCCCTCAGCAGACGCGGGTCCTCCCAACGCGGGATACCTTGCCCGATACCGAATTTCGTCATGCTTACCCCCGGATTCGACGCTACGATGTAAAGATGATCAGAATTAGCCCAAATCACTGGGTCGGCAAAGCCCGTCGGAGCCCACCATCACAAAGGCCGGAACGTTGGACCTGATCCCTAACCTGTCATTGGCGGCAAACCTGGTGCTCTTCGCGGCGCTGGCTGCGGCCATCTGGTTTGCCGGGACTCGGCTCTCGCATTTAGCGGACGCAATTGGTGATAAGACCGGAGCCGGGCAAGCGATCATGGGATTGATCTTTCTCGCCGCCATTACCGAATTGCCGGAATTGGTGACGACGTCAACGGCGGCGCTCGGCGGCAATGCCGCCTTGGCACTCAACAATATGTTCGGCGGCATCACCATGCAGACGGCAATCCTTGTGGTCGCGGACGCGGCGGCCCTGCATGTCACGCTAACATCGGTTCCCCGCAAATCGACACTGGTACTGGAAGCCGCGTTTTTGATTTTACTGCTCGCGGCGGTGCTCGCCGTCGCGACGCTCGGCGATGTGGCGCTCGTCGGTTGGGTTGGTGCGGGCGTGGTGCTGTTCGCCGCGATCTATTGCGCAGCCATCGTCGTGCTCGACCGGTATGATAGCACGCATCCATGGCGACCCATCGATTTACCGGACATGAAAGAGAAAGCCGCGCCAATGGCGGCGAATGCATTACGCGGGCGCGGACTGCCGACACTGGCGTTCGAGCCCTCTATCGTCGGCCTGGTCATTCTCGTGTGCGGCATCACCTTGGTCGAGGTCTGCGAAGGTTTGGCGGAGCAGACCGGGCTCGGCAGCAGTTTCATCGGCGCGACCCTGTTGGCGACGACGACGTCACTGCCCGAACTCAGCACCACCATCGCCGCCGTCCGCATGGGCGCTTATACGATGGCGATCTCCAACATTTTCGACAGCAACCTAATCATGGTATTGGTGCTATTCCCGGCGGATATCTTCTATCGAGACGGTTTGATCCTGAACCAGGTCGACGACACGGCGAAATTGGCCCTGCTCTCCGGCATCCTGGTAACCGCGATCTACATAATCGGCCTGCTGGTGCGCCGGAAGCCGCGCGTCTTCGGCATCGGACTCGATTCCCTGATCGTGCTGATCGTCTACACCGTGTCGGTCTGGGCATTTTACGCGGCGCGGTGATCGCTAGGCGTTGCGTTTCCCGGAGCCGCGATTGCGACATCCGGGATCCAGTTCACACCTGTTCTACATGAGTGAACTGGCCCCCGGATCGCTGCGCGTCCGGGGAACGACGTGTTGTTAGAAACTAAGCCTTAGCGCTCGGCCGGGCGTTTACCTCATCGTACCAGCGTTTCAGATTCGTCTGATCCTCTTGCGGGACGACTTTCACCCAACCGGCGAAATCAACGACCACCAGCGCGGTGATATCGGCGACGCTATAGTTATCTCCGGCGACGTATTTACTCTCGCCGAGGCGCGTATCGAGATCGGCCATAAAATGTCCGAGACGT
>JABJCS010000381.1 GCA_018665505.1 Alphaproteobacteria bacterium | reverse complement strand
CCTGTCCTTTGATGACAAGACAGCGACAATCCGGATCACGGGCGACCTCCGACGTCGCTTCCGCGAGGCGGCGGATGACGTCCTCATTCAGTGCATTTCGCTGCTGCGGCCGGTTTAGCGTGATCGTCGTGACGCCGCCGCGTTTCATGACACGGGTCATCTTACGCTCCCTCCTTCAGCATCTCTCGCGAGATGATCATTTTATGTACTTCTGACGCGCCTTCGAATATTCGGAACAATCGCACGTCACGATAGAACCGCTCGACATCGAAGGCCGCCATATATCCAGCACCCCCGTGGATTTGCAGCGCCCTGTCGGCGACGCGGCAGACCATTTCGGAGGCGAAGAGCTTGCAGCTCGACATATCCGCCAATGGTCGCTCCCCGGCATCGATCCGTCGTGCCGTCTCCAAGATCATCGAGCGCGCCGCCAATGTCTCCGCATAGCTTTCCGCAAGCATATGCTGCACGGCCTGGAAATCGGAAATTGGATGACCGAACTGCTCACGCCCCATTGCGTAGTCGCGGCCCATCTCGATCAGCCGGTCCGCTTGGCCCACGCAGGTCGCGGCCACGTGCATGCGGGCGACATTGATCCCCGCCATCGCGTTCTTGAAACCCTGTCCTTCGGTCCCGCCAAGGAGATTCGACGCATCGACCCGGCAATCGTCAAAGAAGATTTGCGCCGTGTGCGAACCGTGATTTCCGAGCTTGCGGTCCCAAGGGGCAACTTCGATGCCCGGCGTGTCCGACGGCACGATAAAAGCAGAGATACCTTTGGCATTCGTCGTCTCCGGATCGGTACGCGCCATCACAACAAACACATCCGCTTCCGGCGCATTGGTGATGTAACATTTCTGGCCGTTGATCAGATAACCATCACCCTCTTTCCGGGCCTTCGTTGTCAGCGCGCCCGCATCCGAGCCGGCTTGCGGTTCAGTTAGCGCAAAAGACGCCGTCACCTCACCGGACGCCATTTTCGGCAGCCATTCGGCTTTCTGTGGTTCTGTCCCATTAAACAGGATCGCCTGACTACAAAGGCCCAAGGTCGTTGAAAACCGGGCCCGATAGACGCAGGAGGCGCGGGTGAATTCGAATGTCGCCCGGACTTGCTGTTCCATGGAAAGACCAAGACCGCCAAACTCCTCCGGAATCGTCATGCCGAACAGACCGAGGCGGCGCATCTCGGTGACGAGGTTTTCGGGCACCAAGTCTTCTTCTTCGACTTGGCGTTCCGCCGGGATCAGTTTTTCGTTTGTGAAGCGGCGAATGCTATCGAGATAAAGCTCGAAATCTTCACCGCTGATATTGTTCGCATCCGGCATCAAAACTTCCTACTTAGAGGTCTAATCCGCTGATTTTTCGAAACATTGCGTCGCACCGATGTGCAGGTCAAGCATTGCCGTCCGGAGCGGACTGAACCGGTATCGCCTGATGCACGCCAGCAAAACGATTTTTCAGATTAGTTGATGCGAAAACACCGTCCCACCCGCAAGGTGGTACGCCGCATCAGATAGAAGTTTGATCTCCGTTACAGCTTGATCCGTGCGAATGCTTGCTTTAGTCCCAACGTTTGACAAATCCTGCCAGGAACAATCGATTTGATATTCTATTCGGTGACTTTTCCGATTTTCGTCACTTCCATTCTCCTTTGGGGAATCGGCATACAGCGGATTATTGGAGGCCCGAACCATACTGTCGACGTATCGAACACTGAGAACCCGCCACCTTGCGACATAGCCTTCACCGCGGCCTGGCTTGGCGTTTCAATACTGTCGGGCGTTCTTTCATTCGTTGCCCTAATTTCGCCGCTCTCACCGACGATCGCTCTCCTGATATTAGCTCTACCCGCTATTGGACTACTCCAACGCTCTTACCGCCGTGCCGTCGCGACACTCTTTTGGGATTTGATAAAGCATCGACCCCCCGGATACCGCCTAGTCTGCATTATACTCCTATTAGTATTGCCAATTTGTTTCCTCGGTAGCCAACAGACGATCCTTTTTGACACCGCTTACTACCACTTGGCCGTAGCCCGAATTCTCGAAGAATTCGGTGCGATAAGAGGACTGGTGACCCTACATAAGAACTTTGGCCAGGTTTCATCCTGGCTCGTGCTTGGTGCCCCCGGCACCGTTGGAGGAGAATTGGGTTGGGGTTCGTCCCTCCCGAATACCTTCATTTGTATGCTCGCGGCCGTTCAAGCGGCGTTTTCATTAGACCGTATCGTCGATGGGTCACGAAGATTATGCGATTTCATCGCCGGAATTGGGTTTCTCCTCATTTTTCTTCTGGCTGCGCGATGGGGAATGATCTCTTCCCTCAGCCCTGACCTTCCCGCAATGCTCCTTGCCGTGGCGATCGCCTGGCTCCTCAGTCTTCATTGGGGACACCGTAGCGTCTTCTTCGCGATACCGGTCGCGGCGTTCGCCATCACAATAAAATTATCCGCCTTGCCAGTTGGCCTGATTGCCGGAATTGCCGCGCTG
>JABJCS010000380.1 GCA_018665505.1 Alphaproteobacteria bacterium | reverse complement strand
TATTGCTGGCGGAGCGCGATGCGGATGCGACGATGAAGTTCGACCAGATCCAGCCGGAGGCCAGCGCCGCTAACGTTCCGATCATCGTGGATGCGGCGTCCGAGCCGCTGACCTTTCCCGAATACTGGACATCGCACGGCGCCGATCTGGTCGTCTACAGTGTCAGTAAGTTGATGCGCGGGCCCGCGGCATCGGGATTGTTGCTTGGCCGCAAGCCGCTGGTTCAAGCGGCATGGTACAACGGCCCGCCGCATCACAGCTTCGGCCGTGTCATGAAGATCGGCAAGGAACAGATCGTGGGAGCCATAGCCGCCGTTGAGCGCTGGTTCGCACACGATCACGCGGCCGAGCAGCAGCGTTGGCGGGAAAGGCTGGATACGGTGAGGGACCGACTACAGCCGATCAATGCGCTAAAGCTCGAGATGTACGAGCTGGCGGGCGGTATTCCCCGCCTGCAGGTCGATTGGTCCGAGTGCCAGCCGGACCTGACTTATGTCGAGCTGCGAGCAGAACTTCTATCGAGAAGTCCCCGCATCTTGATCGACGACTTCGGCGGCACCGACAAATCCAGCATGATCAACCCCTTCGCGCTCAGCGATGAGGATTCGGTACTCGTCGCCGATGCGCTGTTCGAAGCGTTGACGCAATCGCGCCCGGACATGTCCGATAATCGCTCAATTGAAAGCGACGTCTCGGGAGAATGGGCTATCACAATCGATTTCGCGACCGGACCTGAACGACATGTCTTGGCTTTGAACAGGCAGGGCGATGAGCTGGCCGGCGTGCACAAGACGCCTTACGGTGAGGGAGAGGCGACCGGCTCTATGACGGCCACCGGTTTCGATCTGCAGGTGCTCCACATGGTCGAGGGGTGTTTCGTCGGTTTCCGGTTCGTTGCCGACCACTGTACGCCGGATGCAATCTCGGGATTCGTCGAACTCGGCGCCGCCTCGAGCCATGCGAGGGGGCCCACCACGCTTGGCCAATTCGGCCGATTGCCGTTCAGTGGGAAGTCCACGTAGCGCGACCGGCATTTTAATTACTGTTTCGAGTAAAAAAGGGAGAACGACACATGGATCCCCAATACATCAATCCCAAGAGCCTAAAGCACCGATCCGACGTAACCGTTTGGAATGGCGTTGCTTACGTTGCGGGAATCGTGCCCTCGGACAACACACTTTCCATCGCCGAGCAGACCAGCCAAGCGTTAGCCGTGATAGATGGGCATCTGGCGGCGGCGGGGACTGACAAGTCGAGGCTTCTCACAGCCTTAATTCACATGACGGATGTCGAACGAGACGTCGCGGCCTTCAACGACGCCTGGACCGCCTGGCTCACGCCGGGACGGCTTCCCATACGGACCTGTATCGGGGCACCTCTGCAGCAGGGAGCGTTCTTCGAGATCACCGTGACCGCAGCAATGCCGAGTTGAACCGAGAAGGAAATCCCTGACATCGTTTCCCGGACGGGAAGCGATCCGGGACCTAGCGAGCATGACGTACCGAGGGCGCTGGACCCCGGCTCCGCGGCCGGGGAACTGGGAGGTGAAATCGTTATCCGTCATCTAGCTGCCTGGGCGATTAGACAGCAATTCTTTACCTAAAATCGAAGCCCTGTTTTTTCGGCTGTTCGCGCAGGCCTTCGCGCAGTTGCGGACTGAACTTCTTATCCATGTCGTGGCTCCAGGAATCCGGGGTGGTCTCCTTGCCGATGGCCTCGTAGTGCTCTTTGAGCGCTGGGTCGTAGGCTTCAACGGCGGCGGCGGATTGCGCCGGGTCGAACCGTTCGCGATGCACGACCAAATCCTGCTGCATGCGCGGTTTTTGCGCCGGTAGCTCGTCGGGATAGCCCAAGCACATACCGAAGACGCAATAGACGAATTTGGGCAGGCCCAGTATTTCTGCGATCTTGACCGCGTCGTTCCGCACGGCGCCGATCATCACGCCCTTGATGCCGAGCGATTCGGCGGCGAGATAGGCGGACATACCGATCAATGAGGCGTCGATGGAGGAGACCAAGCCGATCTCCATATTATTGTCCTCGAGCGTGTGTCCGTGCCCTTGTAGCACATGTTCGAGCCGCGTGAGGTCGGCACAGAATGCCAGGAAGACCGGGCAATCGATGATGTGCTTTTGGTTCCCGGTCGGTACCGACAGTTTCTGCTTCGTCTCTGGATCGCGGACCGTAATCACACTGTAGGATTGAATATTGGACGAGGTCGGCGCGCGAAAGGCGGCGCGCAGAATGGCGTCGACCTGCTCGTCCGTCACCGGTTCGTCATTGTACTTCCGTATGCTGCGGCGCTGCAGCAGGGTTTCGATGGTCTCGCTGGTCGTAAGATGCGCCTGCGTCAGCGGCGTCGATTCGTTCGGCATGTCGTCATTCCGTTGAAAATGAATGTTTGTCGATAGACATAGCACGTCCGATTGAAGTCTACAGGCCCACAATGCTTGCAACCGCCGGGCAGCGAATTAGCTTTAGAGAAACTCTCAGAGAGGTTCCATGCCAGACGAAAACAAGAAACCGGCCATCCCGGTACCCGCCGCCACCGTCCTGCTCATTCGAGACGGCGATGAAGGTATCGAGGTCTTTATGGTCGAACGTAATAGTCGGATGCATTTCGCCTCCGCCTTGGTCTTCCCGGGCGGTTTGGTGGATCCGGAAGACACGGATGACGCTCTCATTGCCCGTTGCGACGGTGTCGCGGGGCTATCCAAGGATGAAGCGGCGCTGCGGATTGCCGGTGTGCGCGAAACCTTTGAGGAATGCGGTGTCGTGCTGGCCCGTCATACCAGTGTGGAGACCGTGCTTGAAGGGGATGAAGCGGCGGCCTTCTACGATAAGTATCACGTGGCCTTGAATAAGGGTGATGTGGGTTGGGGCGAAATCATCGAGAAAGAGGATTTGATCCTTTGTTGCGATCGGATGGCGTATTTCGCGCATTGGATCACGCCGGAAGGGCGACCGAAGCGATTCGACACGCATTTCTTCTTGGCGCGCATGCCGCGGCGCCAACACGCGGTGCACGACGGCAACGAATCCGTGCAGTCCGTGTGGGTCCGCCCGCCAAGCGCCGTCGAAGCGGGGGAGAAGGGCGAGCGTAACGTGATGTTCCCGACGCGCCTCAACCTTGAGCTATTGGAGGTGAATGCAACCGTTGAAGCCGCCATGGAAGTGACCGCCGGGCGCGAGATCGTGACCGTCCTACCGAGGAGTAAGGAAGTCGACGGCGATGCGCATCGTATTATGACGATCCCGGAAGCGGCGGGTTACGGTTCGGGACGGTTCCTAGTGAACGGCGATAAAATTTCCCCGATCGTGGATTGAGTCTCTAACGGTCGGTGCTCGAAGACGGCGTTTCACGTATCGGAGGGCAAGCCATGACCGGTATTTCGATCACCCCTCTTGGAGAGACCATCGCCGCGCGCGTTGAAGGACTGGACCTGAGCGCGGCGCTGTCGCTTGAGGTTCGTGCTGCCGTGTTGGACGCCATCGGCAAGTATAAAGTACTCGTCTTCTCTGGCGACGCATTGGAGATCGCGGCCTTCCGCGCATTTGCCCGTGTATTTGGGCCATTGCAGGAACATGTCTTGCGGAAATACCGGCATCAGGAGTTTCCCGATCTCTCATGGTTGACCAATGTCGCGGAGGACGGCTCCATTGACGCGTTCGGTAATATACGCGCGACCACGTGGCATTCCGACGGCAGTTATACCCAAGACCCGCCGGAGCTCGGTATTCTGCACGCCTTTGAGGTGCCCTCCCAAGGTGGTGCGACGATTTTCGCCGATATGTGCAATGCCTATGACACGTTGGATGCGGACATGCTGGTGCGGGCGGCGACCTTGACTGGATTGCATCGCCACGGTGCGGGGCCCGGTGGCACGATGTACGAAAATGCCCTCGATGACGACCAGGAGGAGAAATCCAACGACGCGGTGCATCCCATTGTCACCGTGCATCCGTCGACTGGGCGCAAACACCTCTATCTGAACGAGACCCACACGCGGCGCTTCCGTGAGATGGAACCTTCGGAAAGTGTCGACCTCTTGCAAAACTTGATGGTTCATGCGACCCGTCCGGAGAACACTTATACTCATGAGTGGTCCGTCGGCGATGTGCTGATGTGGGACCAGCGGTCGACGATCCATCGGGGTGCCGGCGATTTTCCACCTGACCAACGGCGCGTGAAGATACGGGCCATTGTAGAGGAATTAGATTGAGACGATGACAGCTGATGTAGTGACAGACGTTCTCGTGGTTGGTGCCGGTGCGGCCGGTATGTATGCGGCGATTGCTGCGGCCCGCAATGGCGCCGATACGGTGCTGGTCGACAAAAGCCTGATTGGACGGGGCGGCGCCACCATCATGGCGCAGATGACCGTCGCGGCGGCGGTCGGCGAGCAGGAACCCGACCATTGGACCCATCATTTACGCGATACGCTCGACGCGGGACGTGGCCTTTGTAACGAGGAGCTGGCGGCGGTCTTGTGCGAAGAAGCGCCGATCCGCATTCGTGAGCTGGGCGATTGGAAGATCGGTTGGGCGCGCGAAGATGATCATATGAAACAGGTCATGGCGCCGGGACATCAGGTCGAGCGCTGCGTCTATGTGGATTTCCTAAACACCGGTCCAGCGGTGGCGAAGACATTGCGCACGCAAATAGGCCGCGCCGATAATTTGCGCCGCGCCGGTGAATTGACGATCACCAGCGTCGTCGTCGAGGGTGGCCGGGTGGTCGGGGCTGTCGGGATCGATATGGAAACCGGAGAACCGGTCCGCATCGACGCCAAGGCTGTCATCCTGGCGGCGGGTGGTCTCACGCGGCTTTATCGTCGCAACAGCGCGTCGGTGAATATGGGTGGCGATTCCTATGCCTTGGCGCTGCGCGCGGGTGCGGAACTCATCGATATGGAATTCGTACAGTTCTTCCCCATCGGCCATTTGGCGCCGCGCATGGTCGGCATGGATCCGATCATGTGGGATCCGTTCCGTTATAAGCTGGGCGGGAAATTGTTGAACAGCGAGGGCGAAGAATTCGTCCAAAACTACGGTCATGCGGAGACCACGGATAAATACACGGCCCCGCGCGACGTCGTCTCCTTCGCGATCCTGCAGGAGGTAGCGGCCGGACGGGGATCGCCCGCAGGCGGCGCGTTTTTGAGCTTCGAACATATTCCCGAGGCGGATTTGCGCACGTCTTTCGGGCCGGTCATCGATCGCTTGGCGAAGAACGGAATCGACCTCACGAAACGCGGCATCGAAGTATCACCCATTGCGCATTATCACATGGGCGGGGTGCGGGTGGATGTCCGAATGGCGACGGCGGTGCCGGGCCTCTATGCGGCGGGTGAAGCCGTCGGCGGTGCAAATGGTGCCAATCGCTTATCCGGCAATGCGCTCTCGGAAGCCTTTGTCTTCGGCGAACGCGCTGGGCGATTCGCGGCCGAGGACGTGGCGGATCTAGAATCCGGGTGGTCCGAGGAAGCGGCTGCTGCGGCGCTGGATGAGATCGTGGCGAGCCGAAATGTCTCCGCAACGGAATCCGGCCCCGGGCTTTCAGGGATGCTGGTCGAATTGCAGGAATTGATGTGGCAGGATGTAGGTTTGGTTCGCACCCAAGGGCAACTCGACAGCGCTTTGGCACGGGTCCGCGAGATGCGAGCGGAGATCGGCGAGCGTCCGGGTGAAAGCGACCATCGTTTCGCCCTGTCGATGCAGGATTGGTTTGATATGCGAAATTCGCTGATGATCGCCGAGACAATTATCATCGGAGCGCAAATTCGCACAGAGAGCCGGGGTGCCCACCAACGCGAGGATTTCCCGCTCACCGATCCGTCCCTCGAACATAATCTGGTGACGCGGTTGGACGGCGACGGCTTTGCCGTGGAGCCGGTGGCCCTCGTCGCGAAATCATATGATTTGGTACCATTGGAGGCGGCGGAATGAGCCAGGATACTGCAAAATTACGGGTCCAACGGGGCGGCCCGGAAGACGAGCCATCCTTCGAGGAATTCGAGGTACCCCACCGTGAGGGTATGTCGGTGCTCGACGCCTTAATCTGGATTCGCGCCAATACGGATTCGTCTTTGGCGATCCGCTACAGCTGCACCAATGCCAATACCTGCAAGGAATGCATGGTGAAGGTCGAAGGAAAGACGGTCTATGCCTGCACGGAGCGCCTTGGCCAGGAGCCCGTCTCGGTTGGCCCACTAACCAACAAGCGCCTGTTGCGCGATCTTGTCACTGATATCGTGCCGCCGAAGGAAAAGCTGTCATTGCTGTTGGGTCGAGAGGACGGCTGAGGCCGTTCACAGTCATGGAGGTTGGCAGGCTCAGGCCATAATTCCAGATTCCGGCTACGCCCGCGACCGGGAAATGAGTGTCATTCCGGGGTGCGCAGCGAACCCGGAATTATGGTTTGAGTGTTTGGCTTTCGAACTCTATTTCAGGACGTAGGCGACGGTAGAGCCGTCATCGGCTTCGAAGCGGACACCGACTAAGACGTCGGCGTTGTCATACCAAAGGTCGCGTTCGAACTCTCCGGTCAGGCGGAAATGCTGGGTCGTCGTTTTTTGGCCCCGCACATCGATCGTCTCTTCGCCGATATATTCGACTTGGAATGTCTTCAGGTTGCCGGAAACCGTGGTTAGAGTTTCGGTTCGATTGAGGACCAGGTGGTTCCACAGGCTCGCAGGAATGATCTCACGGTCCACATGCAGATTTCCGTCCGCACCCATCACCATGAGGGAGTCTTCTTCGCGGTGGACCTGTAATTTGACCGGCGTTCCGTTTTCGTTGGTAAGGGATTCGAGCGACGTCAAACGACCATTCCGCCAAACCTCACGGGATTCATGCTCAAACGTATAGACCGGGATAGACAGCAGGCGGAAATCGATATTGGTCTTAATCCGAACCTCAGTCCGGTCGCCGCTTTTGTTGAAGCGATAGGTATGGGTACCGATGGCTTCTCCATTGCGCACGATGTCGAAGGCAAGCACGCCGCCTTTGGGCACGCCGGCTGCCCAGCCAGGTTTCCCCAATAGGAAGCCAGCCGTCAAAATTAGCGCAGCGAACGCTATACGCGGAGTCTGCATCGAAATCACCGTCTGCCCCAAACCAGTTTGATCGTGCAGGGGTTACTTAATCCCTTGCTCGTCCGTGTTCAAGTCATTGTAACATTTAGGATATGGACGCCTTAGGGCGCGAAATTTCAATTCACAAGCTTGTGGCCGCCCGGGCGGCTTGATCGTAGAGGCCCGAAAGGGCGCGCAGCACCCGGGCCGCATCGCCGATTTCATCCGTATCGACGGTCCCGAGCGCAGTGAGTGTTTCGACGAGACAGGCGTCTCGAACCTCGCGGTAGCGCTCGCAAGCGTCCCGGCCCGCGGCACTCGTCTGATAGAGCCGTTCCTTGCCCTGTCGGTCCGCTTCAACCACGCCCTGCTTCAACAGCTTCTTGAGCGCATAATTGACCGTATGGGTATCTTCTATGTTCAGAGTGAAGCAGATGTCGGCGAGTTTTTTAGGACGGTCGCGGTGATTAACCGTGTGCAGCACCATGACGTCGAGCGGGCCCAAATCCGGGACTCCCGATGCCGTCATGCAGCGCACGATCCAACGATTGAAAGCATTGGTGGCGACAAAAAGCCCATACTCGAGCTCACTCGTCTCCGCCGCGCCTTCGGCGACTAGATGGGAGGAAGAGACGATCCGGCTTTTGGTCATAGTGTCGACCCCTTTACTCCGCAGCTTCCGGCAGGGGTTCGACCCGTTCCGTCGCCGGGCCATAGCCGCCACCGGTGGGGGTTTGCAGGACAAAGACGTCGCCTGCGGCGACTGTGCGTTTGTCCATAGCGGTCATCTCGTCGCGGCTGCCGTCGGTGCGCTCGACCCAATTGCGCCCGCATTCGCCGGGCGCGCCACCCGCCATGCCATAGGGCGGGACAATGCGGTGGTTGGAGAGGATTATCACCTCCATGTCCTCCAGGAAGCGGATGCGCCGTAAAGTGCCGGAGCCGCCCGTATGCCGGCCGACCCCACCGCTGCCGTGGCGGATGCCAAAGCTTTCCAGCAGGACCGGATAACGCCATTCCAGGATTTCCGGGTCCGTCAGCCGCGTGTTGGTCATATGGGTGTGAACGGCGGAGATACCGTCGAAATCCGGGCCCGCGCCGGAGCCACCGCAGACGGTCTCGTAGTATTGATGGCGGTCATTACCGAAGGTGACGTTGTTCATGGTACCTTGGCTTGCCGCCTGCACGCCAAGCGCTCCGAACAATGTGTCGGTGACGACTTGGCTTGTTTCGACATTGCCCGCGACCACGGCGGCGGGATATTTAGGTGCCAGCATGCAGCCTTCCGGGATGATGATCTCGATTGGTTTCAAACATCCTTCATTCAATGGAATCTTGTCCTCGACCAAGCATCGGAAGACGTACAACACCGCGGACCGCGCGACGGCAGAAGGAGCGTTGTAGTTTGATGGGCGTTGATCACTGGTCCCCGTAAAATCAACGATGGCGGAGCGGCTTTCCTTATTAAAGGAAAT
>JABJCS010000379.1 GCA_018665505.1 Alphaproteobacteria bacterium | reverse complement strand
GCGAAATTTTCATCTTCATCTATCGCGCGCTGGAATGTTGCGTCGACGCCGCTATCGGCTGCCAAAAAGCGATCGACGGCATCGATATAAAGATCGGCTGCGGTCTGCGAATTAGTTGAAAGGTTATTTCCGTAGCGATCTTTAATCACAAGCTTGTCCTCTTTATTTTTCGCAATTTATTAAGATTCGGATTTAAGTGTTTTGAAGGATACCGACGACGAGTCCGATGATCCCGCCGAACACGCCGCCCCACACCACGAGCCAACCTAAATGCTTGCGGATCATGTCCTGCACGATTTCCTTCACGTGTTCCGGCGTGAGCTCATCGAGCCGATTGTCGATGATGTGCTCGACTTTATCGATCAAGGATTGCGTGAAATCGGAATCGCCGTTTCCGGGTCCACTGTCACTGGCGAGGTCGGCGATAATATCCTTCAACTTTGCGGTGACGGGCGCACGTAAAGGTTCAAGTGCTTGCTTACCGCCGACCATGGCCAGCATGCCGCCGAGTTGCGACTCCTCGATGGCGTCGATCAGTCCCGCGAAGACACGGTCGAAATCCACCTGTTCGACGATATTGCCCGCGACGTCACCGCCGCCGGTTTTGAAGAATCGCTCGATATGCTCGCGCGTGAAGAACTCTGTGACGATGAGTGTCTTGATGCCCGCCTTAAAGTCCTGGAAGCGGTTCGGAATAACCCCCGAGCCGCAGAGTAGCGGGACTTTTTCGAACAACATATGAACGGCCAACCAATTCGTGAGGCCCCCCGATAATGCAAAGACACCGACTGTGAAAAAATATTCCGCGTAATCCGGAACCGCGTAGCCAGCGAGGCATATTAAAACCGCGACGACATTTGTGAGCAGCGACTTATTCATTTCTTCCAATCTGTATTTTGATTTCGTTCTCTGGAGGATTGTGGGCCGGACACTATCGGCTCAATCGAACCGCGTCATCACCTCGGTTGCGAATTGTTCCAATCGGTCGCCGGTTTCCTGAAGGTCGCCGCCATCACCACCGATCAGAAAATGCTCGAGCCCGAGATCACGGGCGCGGCCGATATCGTCGACGATCGCCTCGGCGCTGCCGGTGAAACATAGGCGGCCACCGTCGCGGCTTTCCAGTTCCGGGCCGACACGGGAATAGATCGCAAGCAAGGCGGCGGAGATGCTGTGAGGGTCTCTTCCCGTCGCTTCCGCTTCCGCGCGGACATCCGCGAGCGCCGCGCCGTAGAGCTCCGGCGTGTCGAGCGGTTGGCGCGGATTTGCGCTGACCGGATACCACCCGTCACCGAGCCGTGCGGCACGCCTACGGGCCCCCTTGCTCTCGCCACCCACCCAGATCGGAAGGCCAGGCCGCTGCGCTGGTTTCGGCGCGAACATCAGCTTGTCGAAGGCGGCGAAATCGCCCTTTTGCATAGGTGCTTCCGACGACCAAAGTTCGCGAAAGCCCTGGATGTATTCGTCCGAGGCGGTCGCCCGATCCTTGAAGGGAGGGCCACCGAGCAGAGCAATCTCCTCCGCCATCCAACCGACCCCGACCCCAGCGGTTAGGCGGCCCTTGGAAAGTACGTCGACGGTCGTGAGCATCTTCGCCGCCAGAACGGGGTGTCGATGCGGCAGAACCATGACCGACGTCAGTAGCCGAATACGATCGGTCGCCGCCGCGACAAAGCCCAAGGCCGTGACCTGTTCCAGCGAGACGCCTGTGTCTTGCGCGAAAAATTTGCCCGTCTCCGAATAGGGGTAGGCGCTGTTCACTTCGGTGGCGACGATTACATGATCGCTCATGCCGAAATGCTCATAGCCGAGGGTCTCGGCTTTCTGGGCGATTGCCTTAAGGGTATCGGGATCGCCCGCGACGCCGCGCGATCCAAAATGCAGTCCAAACTTCATGTGTTTTCCCTGTGTCGGTATGTACCGCTAGTGACGCAAGGGAGCTATGCCCGCATGCGAAATTTCAAGGCATGTAGTCGGATAGTTGTGCGAACTTTTGATAAAGGCCTAATAATTGTTTACGACATGCTCGTTCGCCGATGAACGTGCGGGCTGGCGTTATGCAGGCAATTGAGCCGAAAATTGTGAGAGGGTGAAGATATGCGAGACTTGGAGTTTGGATGGTTCCTGCCGACGCGGGGCGATACTTTGGACTACGCCATCCCACAACAGGTTCCGCCGTCGCTGGAGATGTTCGAGCGGGTTGTAAAGTCGGCCGAGGATAACGGGTTCGAATATATCTTGCTGCCCGTCGCCGCCGCCTGTTGGGATGCTTGGCTGACCAGCGCGCTATTGATCCGCCAAACGAAATCAATCCGGATGCTGGTGGCCGCGCGACCGAGTTATATCAATCCAGTGCTCTTGGCGAAAATGATCGCGACCTATGATCAGATGTCCGAAGGGCGGATTTCCATCAATTTGATCGCCGGGCAAAATGAGGTCGAAAATCTCGCTGAAGGTGTCGGTCTCGACAAGGACGCGCGCTACGAGGTGATGGAAGAAGAGGTCGAAATCTGCAAGGCGCTTTGGGCGACACGGGAGAAGATCGATTACGACGGCAAGCATTACCAATTGAAGCAAGCGCATATCGGGCCTGAGATTTATCAAAAACCTCATCCGCGATTTTATCTCGGCGGAGGGTCTGGGCAGGCGGCGGAACTGTCAGCGAAGCATTCCGACGTACACTTGTTTTGGGGCGATACGGTAGAGCGCGTCGAACAGAATATCGCCGAGATGCGGGTGCTGGCCGGCAAATACGGTCGTGCGGAGGAAATAGGCTTCGGCATGCGCCTACAGATCGTCTGCCGGCAGGACGAGGCCGAAGCCTGGGACGTGGCTGAGAGTCTCGTGCGCAATGTCACGGACGAGCAAAAGGAAGTTATTCGAACACATTTCGCGAACTCTGTGGCGAACCAGCGTGTCCGTCAGTTGGCGGATGAGTACGGAGAGATGATCGCGCCGCATATGTGGACCGGTTTGACCAAGGCCCGTCCGGGCGCCGGGATCGTCATCGTCGGCACGCCGGAGCAATGCGCCGAGACCCTGCAAGGATATATCGATATCGGGTGCCATTCATTTTGTATGTCGGGATATCTTCACGACGAAGAAGCCGAGCGTTTCGGCAAATGGGTTCGCCCGCTGCTTTCTGACCGCAATCCGGGGCGGCTCAAACCCTTGGCTGCTTAAATCCAATCCTGGAGACGGGTGCGGATTTTTTCGTTTACACTATCCAGGTAATGTTCCGTTCAGGCAAAAATGCGATTGAATGGTTTGTGAAAATATCATCCCATGAACAATCCGGTTGAATCCGGAGCAGGGATTTTTGCAGGTCAGGGACAAAATGGCGCCGCGGAGCCAAACGATAGGGCGACCCTTTCGGATATGCTTGGGTAATCGTCTTTCCAATAGAATTGGTTTGGGTGGAGTTGCATTGCTCCTCGTCCTCTGCTTGTCGCCGGATCTCGGCCGGGCGGGCGAAAAGCGTCATGTGGTCATCGTGGAAACGATGACATTGCCGTTTCTACAATCGACAACGGCCTGGATGCGCAAAGGCCTTTTGAGTTTGGGCTATAAGGACGGCGAAGACGTAAAATTTACGGTTCTCAATGCGGAAGGAAAGTCGGACCGAGCTACGGAATTACTCTCTGATACCCTGGCCGCCGAAAAGGTCGATATGGTCGTGACGATTGCAACGCTCGCGTCCCGGGCGACGCGGCAGGTTCTGAGGGACAAAGAGCTGCCGCAAGTATTCGCCCTCGTAGCCGATCCGGTAGGTGAAGGATTCGTTTCAGCGATTGGCGAGAAGAGCGGTTCCAACATCACCGGCAGCAGCCATGTCGTTCCCTCAGAGGTAAAATTACGGGTCGTCGCTCAAAGTATCGCCAATTTAGCTGTGTCGCGACCTTTTAGAATGGGCTTGTTGCGATCGTCATATCCGTCCGCCATTAGCGATGCCCGATACTTGTTCGCTCAGGTAGGTAAATTCAAAGAAATCGAGTTTTCGGAGCTGGCATTTGACTATGCGCCGGGAGAAGCCGGGAGAACGGAGATGCGCGAAGCGGCGCGTTCCCTGGTGAAGGCTAACGCTGATAGATTAGATGGATTATGGCTCGCAGTTGGGCCCAATCAGCTCGACCTGCAGTTTATTGAGACCGTTCTCACGCTCAAGGTCCCGATTATTTATGCTGAGGGGGCAACGGCGGGAAAGGCAGGCGTGATGCTAGGGCTTCGGTCGAGTCCTGAAATTAATGGCCGCGCCGTCGCTGCGTTGATCGATGCCGTCTTTCAAAATACGCCGGTCGAAGATATTCCGGTTACCCGGCCGGAATCTTTTGCTGTTGGTATAAATATTACGACCGCGAAGCGGATTGGCGCGATCATCCCGTCTCATATTCTTGAGCTCGCGGGCGAAAACATTTTCCGGTGATGGCGTGATCTTTTGAACCTGTACCAGAAATATATCGTCGCGACGCTGCCGATCGTTTTGATCGGGACCGGCGCTCTCGGTTATTGGTCTTTTAGCCATTCTAGGGATGCTTTGGACCGAACTGAACAGGAAGTCATGACTCGCTTGCTCGAAGATGCGGTGGATCAAATCATCGATCGTCGGTTTGAACTCCTCAACAAGACAGGTTTGTCGAGTCTCACTTCATTCGTCGACAAGTACAAAGCCGAAGCCTTTCAGGATCTGACGGCATTGAGCAAACGAACCGGCCGGCGAATTTTTATATTCGATCAAGGACGCGACGCGGTTTTCTGTAGCGACTGCGACCTTAAGCAAGATTTGCAGGGTTGGGCCGAGATGGCATTGAGAGTAGATTCTAAAGCGTTCGGTACATTCCGCGCCTCGGAGGCGGATCGAGCGATCTACGCGGTTCTGCCTTATGTAAAGCCCAATTGGAATTGGGTCGTGTTTGCCACTCGGCCTGAGCGTGAGGTGACCGAGCAGGTGGATGCAATTCGCCTCGTGGCGATTCTTGCATCGCTGGGCTCGATATTGGCCGTTGCCGCCATGCTGGCATGGATGACCCGCCGGCTCTTGCTGCTGCCAATCGTCAAGCTTCAACGTGTGGCGACGGCAATCTCCCGCCACGAGGTGGTGTCGTCGATCGACATTCATTCTGACGACGAATTGGGTCAGCTGGCGCGGGATATGGAACAGATGTCGCGCTCGATTTACGACCACGTTGAGGCCGCAGAGACCGCCAATCGCGCGAAATCGAATTTTCTCGCCACCATGAGCCATGAGATCCGCACACCACTGAACGGTGTCCTCGGATGGGCGCAGTTGTTGACCAAGACTAAACTCGATGATGAACAACGCAAAGGCGTCGATACGATTTTATCGTCCGGCCATACGTTGCTGGCGATCATCAACGATGTTCTCGATATGAGCCGGATTGAAGCCGGTGGATTGGAACTCGAAGAAACGGCTTTCAATCTCGAGAACCTCATTTCGACAATTGTGTCGCCGTTTCAGAGTCTCGCGGACGACAAAGGGCTGACCTTGATTTTATCCAATCGCATTGAAGGGATTAGAAATTTAAAGGGAGACCCAATACGGCTTCGCCAGATTCTTTGGAATTTGCTCGGTAATGCGATCAAGTTTACTGAGACGGGGAGCGTCGTTCTTAAAATTGAACCGATTGAAAAGGAAGAACGACAGGCCTTGCGGCAGGCCGATAGACACATTCGATTTTCCGTGATCGATACCGGTGGCGGAATTGTAGCAGATCGTTTGTCGTCTATTTTTGAGCCGTTTACTCAGGAAGATAATTCGATCACCAGGAAGTTCGGCGGTACCGGTCTCGGCCTTTCGATCGTGAAGCAGTTGACGGAGATCATGGGTGGCACAATCGAAGCCCATAGCGAGATCGGCAAAGGGACTCGGTTCGATGTCTATCTGCCATTCGATGAATTACCGGCTGATGCGGAGGTAGCGCTATCCTGCGGGCAATCGATAACCGGAACTGAACTAGAGGCACCGCTGACCATTCTCGTCGCCGAGGATAACGAAGTGAATGCAATGATCGCCAAGGCATTTCTCGAGAAGGCCGGACATCGGGTCCTTCATGCCGAGAACGGGAAGATTGCGGTTGATATCGTCGCGGTGGAACCGATTGATGTTGTATTCATGGATATCCACATGCCCGAGATGGACGGTATCGAGGCAACTAAATCGATTAGGGCGGAAGACGCGAACGCGTCACTTCCGATAATAGGTTTGACGGCCGAAGCCTTTATCGAACGTCACTCTCAGTTCATTCAAGCGGGTATGAACGCGGTTGTGACAAAGCCCTTTACCGAAGAGCAATTGCAAGACGCCCTGGTCAAACATCGCCCGGATACTGCGCAATCGCCTATTTTCGCGACACGTGAGCCCGAACCAGTGGTGACTGCTGATGCGGATGATATACCGCCCATTGGTGATGACGAGAAATTAGCGAGGTTTAGCGGCGCGGTGAATGCCGACATGATGGCGAACTTATTCGATAAGGCGGAACAATCCTTGACCCGGCGGATGGATGACTTGCGCCGCGGCGTGGCGGAAGCGAATTCGACACTGATCCATGAAGCTGTTCATGCAATCAAAGGCTCCAGCGGTTCGATGTTCGGTCTTCGCATCTCGGCCCTCGCGGCGGAGATCGATACGAATTCCAGTGACCTCGAAAAGGTCAGCCAGCTGATGCCGGATACGGAACAGGCGGCATCGGATACGATTGATTGGTGGCGTAGCAAAAGCGGGTAATCCGTGGCCACATTTTATTCGGCCGATATGATGAGGTTCCGTGCGTTGTCCACTTCCGCCGTGAAACCGGGCGGAAGAATGAGCGTTGATTCCACTTCCTCGATCATATTGGGTCCGTCTAGCTTGGTCGCAGGCTGCAATCCGTAGCGGTCGATAACCGGCGTCTCGATGAAGCCGCTATCCGTCCCAAACCAAACCGCGCGGCTTCCCTTTGCTTGGGGTGCATCGAAAGTGCGTGACGTGTTTTCGGTGCCGGAAATTGCGTCCAGCAGCGGTGGTCGAGGACCGCTTACGACGACCCGCCACGTGATGACTTCGGGTGGCATGTCTTCCGTTCGGCCGAAACGCTGTCGGTAGCTCGCCTCGAATGCGGCCTTTATTGCGGCATTGTCGCCGGTACGAATTGCGCTTTCCTCGATGGGCGCTTCGACCTCGTAGCCTTGCCCGACATAGCGCATCATCGCGCCGTAGCGAACAGTGATGTCCGGCACCGATACGCCCGCGTTGCGGACCAGTTCCCGCCCACGATCCGTCAGCTGGTCGGTGAGAGCGGCGATTTCACGCCAATCGACCGCATCGAGGCGGGCCATGTTGGTCTGCGCGAACTCAAAGGATATCGGCGAGCCCAACATGCCGATGGCCGAGGCGACTCCGGCGCCGAGCGGACAGATGAGCCGGTCGATTCCCATTTTTTGCGCCAAACTGCAGGCGTGGACCGGCCCGGCGCCGCCAATGGGCACCATTTTAAAGCGGGCAATGTTCAGGCCCTTTTCGATGGCATGGATGGCGGCTGCTTGCGCCATATTACCAGTGACGGTCTCGTGGATGCCCCAGGCGGCGTCTTCGACGGAGATACCCAAGGGGTCGGCGAGCTTAGTACGGATCGCTTCAATGGCTGCCGATTTGTCGAGATGCATCGCGCCGCCGAGAAAACTGTCGGCATCGAGATACCCCAAGATGAGGTCTGCGTCGGTGACCGTTGGCTCTGTGCCGCCCTTACCGTAGCAGACCGGACCCGGGTCGGAACCCGCGCTGTCCGGGCCGACCTGGATCAGGCCCAATCGGTCGATGCGCGCGATGCTGCCACCGCCGGCACCGATTTCGATCATGTCGATGGCTGGGATCTGTAATGGTAGGCCGCTGCCCTCCGCAAAGCGGAAGACACGGGCAACTTCGAAGCTCGCGGATCGTTGCGGCTCGCCGTTTTCAATCAAACAGGCCTTGGCCGTGGTGCCGCCCATATCGAAACACAATAGATCGTGCTCGCCGGAGACACCGCCATAGAGGACGGCGGCCTGTGCGCCCGCCGCTGGCCCCGATTGCACCAGCCGGATCGGGAATTCCGTTGCCGTGTCGTGGCGCACCGTTCGTCCGTCGGAGAGGACGAGCAGCAAGTCGCAACCGATGGCCATTTCGGCCAAGCCGTCGACCAGTCGCTCCACATAGCGTTTGAAGATCGGATGGACATAGGCATCGGCGACGGTGGTCGAGCTGCGCTCGTACTCGCCCATCTCGGCGCTGACGACGGAAGATAAGGAAACGGAAAGATCAGGCGCGATCTCCGCCAGTCTGTTCTTGATCGCCAATTCGTGGGCGGGATTCCGATAGGCGTGTAACAGACAGACGGCGATGGATTGGACATCGGTGGCTTGGAAGGCGGCGGCGATATCGTCCAACTCATCCAATGCCAGCGGCGTCAGAACATTGCCGTCCGCATCCAACCGTTCGGTGATCTCGGCCCGCGCCGCTCGTTCGGCGATGGGTGTCGGCATTTCGATTGCCAGGTCGAACAGGTCGTAGCGCCACTCCCGGCCGATTTCCAGCACGTCGCGAAATCCCCGCGTCGTGATCAGTCCGGTCTTCACGCCCTTCCGCTCGATCAAGGCGTTCGCCACCAGGGTGGTTCCGTGAATGACCGCTTCGACATCCGCCGGTGCGATGCTGTGTTCGTTCAGGATGCGCCGGATGCCGTCCATCACCGCGCGCGACGGATCGTCTGGTGTGGTC
>JABJCS010000378.1 GCA_018665505.1 Alphaproteobacteria bacterium | reverse complement strand
TTTCGTCGACGAATTCGTTAGCGGGCGCCTGTTTAGTTCAGCGATTCCGGAAGTTGATTGGAAACGCACCGACTTGCTGTTGGAGGATGCGCCAAGGCTCTCCGGTAACGTTGCGTTCGGCGGTGGTTTGTGGGTGCATCCCAAGATGCGTGGTATGGATGAGAGGGGCAATCGGCGCAATTTGAGTGGAAAATTGAACGCCATCAATCGGAATTTCACGACACGGCATTTCAACGCAGATTGGTATTGCTCTCTCACGCACAATACGCCGAGCCGACAAGCCTGGGTGAAATTTTCGACCGGTATTCTCCACAGCGTGGCAATTTCCCGAGGATACTATGCGGGCCGCGACGGAAAGGAACTCGAGGTTCGGCTGAACTATGTAAGTCGAGACGAAATGTTCGTGCAGATGCGGGCAGCGCTGGCTGGACAGGAGATACGAACGGCTATTGCCAGTTAATACTAATCGGCCGGACTGTGTAGTGAATGACGCCATCGATCGGCGGTAGCATGAGCCGCGTGTATTCGCGGTTCCTGCCGCCGACCGATTGCTCTATGTGGTGATAGATCGGGCGGCGGTGATTCTTCGCGAGCATATAATGCTCCGCAGTCATTGTCGCGATGGATGAATCATCAACATCGCCGACGCTTTGACCCAGAAGGCTTCCGAAGGTCAGTCCGTTGTGTCCGACCCAGCGGAATGCGAAAGGCCAATCGGAATCAACGTCGACGGCATGGGTTTTAATCGGGAGAGTTCCCATCGGGTCGAAATTATCGCCCCGGCTTTCGTTCCAATAGTCGAATAGCTGCTTCAGTGGCGACGCTTTTCCGCTTCTGTTTTCATAGACGGATTCGTCCCGGAGCATCTGCTCGGCCCACCATCCTTCGGCGGTGAGTACCGAGTTTCCGTCCTGCACTTCATCCCAGAAATAAGGCTTCATGAAGGAGTCCATGTGAAAGGGTCGGACTCGATGACTTGAAACGGCTCGCCGATAAAGCGGTGTAGCATATAGATCGCGGAAACACGGTCTTGTTCGTCGATGACGGGGAGCAACAGCCGCATAAAATTGACGTGTAACTGTGTCAATTCCATCGAAATTCGCAAATAAACGATTCCGCGCTCCGAAAGACATTTATAGATCGAGGAATGAGTGTGAATACCGAATGGGTGTTCACGGCCGATGATGCCCGACTCGTCAATGGAGGTGATGGGCAGCATGCCGCCCGGTGTTTCGATTTTAAGGATTAACCGATCTTCATTGCCTGTCGTGACATTGGTCGGATTGAAAGTATCGCGAAACGGCAACAGAAATCCCGATTCCATGGTTTCGCCGCATTCGATCCAATGGCTGTAAATTCGACCCAACATGCTTTTCTGCTCGCGAACGAGAAATGCCGACGGCCCTAACCACTCGATATCAATGTGGTCCGACCCTATCGTGTGCCGGCTGGTGCCATGTCCGGCGTTCATGCCTGCTTTCTCGGTCTCAAACACAGGGCGATCTCCCCAATAGGTTTGACGGTTAATGTTATGTTGAAAACTGTTTAAAGCAGGTTAGCGGCTCGTCGGATTAAATGCGAGTCAGTAACCTTGTTGCGCAAACAGGTTGCAAGTAAAACGATAGATTCTGATTTAAGTTACATTCCGTGAGAATCTATGTCGCATTGCTGACCGCAAGATGACAATATGCGAAAGTCATTTATAAAAAACGACATTAAGGTGAAATGGTTGCGGCGACAATTACCCCTACCCCAGCCAGGTTAATGTGGGCCGGTCAAAAAAGGGTCGACAGGTATGCCAAGAGTGATCGGGTTTTTAAGGAGAAATCTGGTGCCGCCGGACAGAATTGAACTGTCGACCTCGCCCTTACCAAGGGCGCGCTCTACCCCTGAGCTACGGCGGCCTATCAGATGATCGCCTTATGCCACAGCGCTGGTAGCGGCGCAAGACGATGACGGGAGGTGGCGCCGGCGATGTAAAAGGGCTAGTTTGAGCGCGCGCCGGAAGGCTACTTCACACTGTCATTTTATCGATTGCCCCGCATGCCGGATAAACCCTCGAAACCCGCACCGCGCCTTAGTCCCAAGGGCCAGCAAGCGCATATGGAGCGGGAAGAACGCCGCGCCGTGTTACTGCGGCAAAACTTGCAAAAGCGTAAAGCGCAACAACGCAGCCGGTCTACGCTCGATGACGGTCCCGCGGATAAATGCTAACGCCGGATGATGTGTCGGAATGTTAAGGGATATGCGCGGTAAATGAGCACGGCAGACGGGACCACGCCGCCGACCGGTGAGAGCCTGACGGTCTTCCGGCGCTGGATGATCATGGCCGCGATCACCAGTTCGACGACTTTGTACGCGATGACGATCCTGATCGTCAGTGTGGTCCTGCCGCAAATGCAGGGCAGCCTGTCGGCGACGCCGGATCAAATTTCCTGGGTCATGACCTTCAATATCCTGGCCACGGCAGTGGTCACGCCGATGTCGGGATGGTTGGCGGGACGTTTCGGCTGGCGGCGGGTCATGCTGGTCTCGCAGGCGGGGTTTTGCATCGCAACCTTTCTCTGCGGCATCGCCGATTCGTTGGAATCGCTGGTCCTCTATCGCATCATGCAAGGCGCCTTTGGCGCGCCGACGATCCCGCTGGCGCAAGCAATCATTCTCGATATTTTCCCCCGCCGACAACACAGTCTGGTCACCTCGATCTTCGGCATGGGAGTGGTCGTCGGACCGATTCTCGGGCCGATCTTCGGTGGCTATCTGA
This sequence comes from Alphaproteobacteria bacterium, assembly GCA_018665505.1. The sequence continues at coordinate 343 of JABJCS010000378.1, read as the reverse complement.
CCGAACTCTACAATTGGCGGTATGCGTTCTACATGTTGGTGCCGTTGGCGGCGTTCGGGTTCTTCTGTCTTTGGGTGTTCCTGAACGATGGCGGCCGCCGCGCCAATATACGTTTCGACTGGACCGGGTTTCTGCTGCTGGCCGCGTCGATCGCTTCCTTACAATTGGTGCTCGATCGAGGACAACGGCTCGATTGGCTCGATTCCTATGAAATTATTCTGGAAATCGTCATCGGCTGTTGTGCCATCTATGCCTTCTTGATTCACAGTTTCATGGCGGAACGGCCGTTTCTCGATCTGCGCCTATTGGCTGATCGCAATTACTCCTTTGGGCTTCTGATTGT
>JABJCS010000035.1 GCA_018665505.1 Alphaproteobacteria bacterium | reverse complement strand
TCCGTATCCGTGCGCGGTTCCTTCGGCATTTTCAGGACGCGTTCGGAGATGATGTTCTTCTGAATTTCATCAGTGCCGCCGGCAATTGAAATTGCCGGGGTCGATATCAGAATTTCCGCGATCAAGCCGTCCATCGGGCTTTCGTCCCCGGTCAACATCGAATCCGCGCCGGTCATCGCCGTATGCACCTTATTGGCGGCCCGGGCGATATAACTCGCCGCGAGCTTTCCAAGCGATCCTTCCGGTCCTTGCACCCGCCCCTGTGCTTGAGCTTCACGGGCGCGTCGGGCGGTCCATTCGGCGGACTTAGCCATTGTCATTAGTTTGGCGATTTCCTGACGCATGACCGGGTCGGTATTTGCCCCGGTTTCCTTCGCACGATCCAATATTAAATCGATGCGCCCCGCCCGTTGCGGATACCACTTATAAGGCTCGAGAGCGATGGCGATTTCCTTCGCTTCTTCTTGGTAGATGCGCTCCGGCCTGTCGGTAGCCTGCGCATGCCGGCGCAGTCCGTCTGCCCCCCGGCGTTCATGCATCAAGGTGGTCGTCGCGACCTTCCAACCGTCGCCCAGGTTCTCAAGCATGAATTCCGGTGCTATTTCAGCATCGGTAAAGAAGACCTGATTGAATGACGCGTGTCCGTTCATCTGCCGGAGCGGTACCACTTCGATACCCGGTTGATGGATATCGATGATGTAGTAGGTCAGCCCCTTGTGCTTCGGTACATCCACATCGGTGCGCGCCAACAGCAAGCCGTAATCGGCATGATGGGCACTCGTGGTCCATACTTTTTGGCCATTGACGACCCATTTGTTGCCCTTGAGTTCGGCGCGGGTCGTGGCCCCTGCCAAGTCCGAACCGCTACCGGGCTCGCTGAACAACTGACACCACGTGTCTTCGCCGGTCAGGATACGGCGCAGGAACTTCTCCTTATGCATATCCGTGCCATGCGTCAGGATCGTCGCCGCCGCCAGCGTGCGAATTCCCATCTTCGCGACACCGACCGCGCCGATGCGATCGAATTCCTCGTCAACCACGGGCACCATGCCGACCGGCAGATCGCGCCCATACCATTCCTTCGGCCAATGGGGCGCTCCCCAGCCGGAATCGGCCAACTTATTGCGCCATTCGACAAGACCCTGATCGGGATCCCAATTTTCTTCCAACCATGCGCGGGCTTCCGCGCGGACGGACTCTGCTGTGATTTCACTCATCGTTCCGTCCTCCTCAAACGTTCCATTGCTGCATCAAGCGCTCGCGGTGATAGGCCGAGCCGCCGAGAAAGACCTCGGAACTCTTCGCGCGCTTGAACCACAGATGCGTGTCGTTATCCCAAGTGAAGCCGATGCCGCCATGGATTTGCACCGTATGAACGGCGGTTTGCATATAGACGTCAGCAGCAGCGGCTTTCGCCAGCGATGCCAAGGCCGAGACTTCCTCGTCGTCCTCATCCGCCGCGGCGGCGGCGTAGTAGGCTGCGGACTTGGCCAATTCGACCTCCAGCAACATATCTGCGGCCTTATGTTTCAACGTCTGGAAGGAACCAATGGCGCGGCCGAACTGGACCCGCATATTGGCGTATTCAACCGCGGATTCGCGCAACCGCTCGGCACCACCGACCATCTCATTCGCAAGACAAATCGCGGCGACGTCGAGCGTCTCCGCCAGAGGTTCGGCAGCACCCCCCTCTTCGCCGAGCAATTCTGCGTCAACACCACTGAACGTCAGCCGCGCCAACTTACGGGTCGGGTCCATGGAGTTGAGTTGCGTTCGCTCAAGGCCCGCGGCGTCTCCTGCGACGGTGAAGAATGACACACCGTCGTCTCCGCTGGAGCCGGCTTTGCGTGCCACCACGACAATGACCCCGGCGGTACATCCGTCGAGGACGAAACTCTTCGTTCCCTCAAGCGTATATTTATCGCCATTCGCCGTGGCCGTCATTCCGACGCCGGACGTGTCCCAAGCACCGCTTTCCTCAGCCAGGGCAAGGGTCGCGACAGTCTCGCCCGAAGCGATTTCCGGCAACATGAGTTGCTTTTGATCCTCGCTGCCCGCTTTCAGGATGGCTGTCGCCGCAAGCACGGTGGACGCGAAATACGGCGCGCACAGTAAGGCGCGTCCCATTTCCTCTACCGCGATGGCAAGCTCGCCGACACCAAAACCTTGGCCGCCGTAGCTCTCAGGAATATGGATCGCCGTCAGGCCCAACTCTTGGCTCAATTGCCGCCAGACTTCCGGATCGCATCCTTCGTCAGTCTCCATGAGACGACGAACTTCGGTTGTCGGCGATTTATCTTCCAAGAAACGACGGAGAACGGATCGAAACTCCTGTTGCTCGTCCGTAAAACTAAATTTCATATCTTTTGCTCCAGGTCTTCTACAACGGCGGAGATCGCACGCCCGCGACATCACGAGCGTCATATGGCGCAATGCACCGTATCTCTATTACAGGTGAAACTTAGTTTTCGATCACGCCGCCGCAAGTTGGTGCGGCGGCGAATCTTCGCTATTCGACGGAGGCAGTCGGCTTGACGTAGTCGTCATCGGTTACTTTTTCGAACCAAGCGGTTCCTTCCCTCTGATCGTTGACCTCGGACATCGCGAGGTGGACGAAAATCCGGTCGGGTGCCGCACCATGCCAATGGCGGGTATCCGGTGGAATCATCGCCGTGTCGCCTGGATGCAACTCCTGGACCTGCTCACCCTCCAACTGGACACGCCCAATGCCAGAGACGCAGTAGAGCGTCTGGCCAACGGGGTGCGCATGCCACGCGGTGCGCGCGCCCGGACTAAACGACACATTCGTCGCACGCATACGGGACGGGTCTTCACCTACCAGCACCTCATCCTGCCAAACCTGTCCGGTGAACTTATCCTCCGGCGCCATTTTCGTCGAACGAGCGCCCGCACGTTTGATATCCATTTTTCAGTCCTCAGTGGTGAGTCAGCATTTGGTAATAACGTTGCGCCAGTATACGACGATTGCAAGACATGCTGACGGCACCATCAACCGATATGCGTTGCACATATCGCCATTTTTGGCCCATTTCTCTTTTGGCAGTCACGCGCTATAGGTTTATTTGGTCAACAAGGTCGTATAGTTCCATCCAAAAGGGAATTTGCTAGTGGCGGATCGCGACAATAGAGCAAACGTCAACTTCGTGTTTGCCGACGAGGATCAGCAGTTTCGTGTTGGCTTGCGAAGCGCGCTCGCACAAGAAGGATACAGCAGTATCCAAGATTGCTCGACGATTGCAAAATTGGAAGAGGCCTTCCGGAAATCGGCTCCCGATTTATTATTGATCGACGCTCAAATGGAAGACAATCGAGCTTTCGACGTCATTGCAGCCATCCGTCACGGTGAACTCGGGAACAATCCGTTCGTGACCATCATGGTCACTCTCAGAATGCCCGATGGAGATCTAGTCAAAAAAATCATCGAAAGCGGCGTCGACGACCTGATGTTGAAGCCGCTTTCGACGAACGATTTGATGAAACGAATCAGTTCGCTCGCGGCCGAACGCCAGCCATTCGTGGTCACCACCGAATACATCGGGCCACAAAGGCGCGCTGACCGCGAGCAAGACGATTCAGAAGATGGGCTGAAACTCGATCTCGTCGAAGTTCCCAATACGTTGGGCTCCAAAGCGCGCGGTGAAGAAGTCGATGAATTCGAGCTGCAAAAGCTTATCGCGGAAGCAAAACCGAGATCAACGAACAAAGGCTACAACGCAACGGCCCTGAAATCGCCGCTTTGGTCGCCGACATCGTTCCCGCCTACGAGGAAGAACGAGTAGACGATGCGATTAAGGCGAAGGTCGCCAGCCTTTCGCAATTTGCCGTGGATGTGAGCGAGCGTCTTTCCAATACAGGGTTCATGCATGTCGCGGACCTCTGCGGCGTTCTGAGCAGCATTTCCGCTTCGCTGCAAAATGGCGACACCAATGAGAAAAGCATCGCCTTATTGACGCCGCTCTCCAACGCCATCGCCGTCAGCTTCAATCCTAATCCCGATTCAGCGGAGTTCGCGGACCAAGTTGTCACCCTGGTCCGGCAATATGTCGAAAAGAATGGCGCTGACTTTGCCCGTTTAGAATAGTCGCCCTTAGTTCACTCGGCTTTCTGCCTCCAGACCATGGCCGCGCCGGATAGCACCGACCCAAAGGCCATCACCGCAAATCCAGAAAGCCAGGCCAATGGTTCTTCGCGCCCGCCGCTGAGGTCAATCGCCAATCCGACCGTCAGGGGGCCAAGGAAGCCGAACGTAAAACCGATAATACCGAAAAGCGCCAAAGCCGCCGCTCTTGTCTCTCCGGTTGAAGCTGTGACAACGCCGCCTGCGATGGCGCCAACATCGCCGTAACTCGTAACGCCATGAAGCAACATCAGTACAAGGACCAGAAAATAAGGTCCCGCCGCCTGCCAACCCAGCACGCCGCAAACCAAAACCGATGCAAGTGATACCGCAAAGATGACTTTTCGGCGTCCCCACCGTACACCGGCCTCCGCGAATGCAAGATTGAGTGGCACGGCCACAAGTACCGACAGGCCCGCGACAACAGTCGGATCCCAATTCCGCGCCGTCGCGTCATTTGCAGCGGCGTTAAAGATCAGGATAGGCACAAACCAGACGCGCACCGCGAACACTTCCCAAAGATTTCCCGCGTAGGCAACGACATAGCGGACAATCTCCCTATCTCCGAGTGCGGCCGCAAAATCCGGGAACAATCTGCGCGAACGTATCTCGCTTCCCGCCAACGGAGAGCCAATCAGCACCAATATGGGGATCGACAATAGCGCACCGCCGCCCGCCGCGAGAAACGCGGCCTGCCACCCAAATGTGCCCGACAGAAACCCCGCGGACAGAAAGGAACAGCCGCTGCCGACGGCGAACGCGCCGGTATAAATCGCGCTTGCCCGTGCCTGGGCATCGCCCGCCAACCTGTCCGCAAGTAATTTCATGCCGACGATATGTATACCGGCAAAGCCGACACCGGCGATAAACCGCAGCGCCAGCCCCCACCAAAAATTATCCGCGAACAGTGCAGCCATGACGGAAGCGATGGCACTAATGAGGGCCGCAATCACATATACAATTCGCCCGTCCATCCGGCTCGCAGCGCCGGTCAGAAACGGTAAGGCGAGCGCATAACCAGCGAAGTAAATTCCCCCAAGCCAACCGATCTCCGACGCGGTCAATTGCCATTCATCCGCCAATTCGACGGTGAGAGCAGGAACCGCCATAATCGGCAATTGCCCGAGGATAAGACAGATAGATAGCGCGGCGGTCACCAGCAGCGGCGGCCGGGATTTCACTTCTTCATCGTTCCAGGAAGCATGCTTTCCACTCCATTACTTGCGATGGAACGGCGCCGTCAGACCATCCGGACATAGACCGCGAACACTCCTATCAACGCTCCGGCCATCGCGATGGCCGCGCCATAGGCTAATCGGTCGAGGCGCAGACACCAAGCGAGGCCCGCCAAGATGGAACGCGTCCACGGCGCTTCGATGGGCTTTCGGAAGAAGATCACCCCGGCGATGAAAGAGGGCACCGAACAAATGATGAACCCCACGCTATAAGACTCCGTGATCGCGAGCAGACCGCCATAGAACGCCGGATAGATCATCATCGCGACGCTGGTAAAGGCGAGCACACTGCCAGTCACGCCGCCGACCATATCGGAAGGCGCGAGCCGCGCAGTCTCCGCCAGCAATATCCCGTGCCAACTCAACGCCGTAATGTTGTACAGAATCGCCACCGCGAGAATTAACGAATAACTCCAACGAATATCGTAAAACCCCGTCAGAATTGCCGCGACGCCGCCGAAGATACCAATGCCGCCAAGGACGAAACGCGCGGAGGTAAAAGTGCTGCCAAGATAGCCCCAGAATATCCGCGCGCCGATCGCCGTCACCGCCGAGATCGCGAAAGTGGATCCCGCTTCGGCCTCGCTGTAATTCAGCCCATCGATCATGAACAGAATGATGAATCCCGAAAAGATTGCTTGCAGCCCACCGAACGCGAACGCGCCCAAGGACAGATCGCGCAATTGCGGGTTCGAGATGACCAATTTCATCGTCTCCGAAACCCCGGAGAAAGAGAACTTTACGTCCGGTTGCCGGTCGGCATCGAAATGCGCCCGGATCGGCTGTAACGCGAGGACGACACAATAGACCAGCAATCCCGCGACAAAGGCGGTGCCATAGGCGTCGAGATGAATGGGCGTGCGAAACACCGCGCTGTAGACGCTGATGCTCAACAGGAAAGGGATCAACAAGCCACCGATCAAACTGCCTACTGGCACCCCAGTCTGCTTGATCGAAAACACCACCGGAGCGATGCGGGGTGGACAAACCCGCGCCAAGATATGCGAGCTCGCCGGTGTGGAGACGGCCGCCATCCCAAGCAAGATCGCCCCCAACGGGTAGAGCCAAAGCACCCCTGTCGAGACCACGAATAGGCTGCCGCCCATCAAGATCAGGCACCATTGGCTGATCCGCAATGCACCGTATCGCAAAATGAATCCACCACAACCCATGGCGCCGATAATCGCCGCGATGTTCTGCAGGAACAGATAGAACCCAAGCCAGGCACGGGAGATGCCAAAATCTTCCGCGATTCTATCGGCCAGAATCGGCATGGCGATCTGACAGACATAGGAGAACGCTTGTTGCAACATCATCGCGACGGTCGCGATGGTGAGGATGACACGCCAGTCGAATTTCTCGAGGTTCATCAGAACCTGATTTGGTCGTAAATCTGAATATTCACCTCAACCAACATGCCCGGTGCGATCTTCTCCGGCGGATCGAGGATTTTCATGCGCACGGGAATGCGTTGGGTTTGTTTGCGCGACCGTCCGTTCCCCGTTGCTTGGCCGCCAGCCATCTGCGCGGTCGTCACGCTGCCGATGAACGTCACGACACCGTCGAATTCTTGGAACGGATAGGGGTATGCGTCGATATCGATGATCACCCGCTGGCCAAGCTCCAGATGCCGGAGTTGGGATTCGTCGACATTGGCTTCGATCCACAAGGAGTTTTCATCGTGCAGCAGGATCATTCGCTCCGCTTCTTCGACGTGTTCGCCCTTGTATTTGTATACGCTGTCAATGATGCCATTTATCGGGCTTTTGACGAAATGATAGGTTAATTTTGCTTTTTCTTGGTTAATCAGCGTTTTTATTTTAGATATATTTAAATTTCTAATATTTTTTTCAGCAATCAATACGTCAATTCTTGATTTTGACGACTTCACTTCTTCGAGTTCCAGCTCTGCCACTTTGATATTAGCCGCTGAATTTTCTACTTCTGCTTCAATTAATAAAACTTTACTTTGCTCTTCTTCAAAACTCTTCTTTGACGTCAAGTTCTTCTCGAAGAGAATCTTGGCCCGCGCAAAGTTCTTTCTCGTCAGTTCGAAACGATTGCGTATCGTGGCGTGTTCAACTTTCCGCGCTTTAATCGTCTCGCGTTTAGTCGCGAGGCGAGAGTTCAAATCGCGCTCGAACGCGATCATCTCCGCCTCGATCTTCGTGCGCTGCCCTTCTTCGCGGATGAGGTCCGCTTCCAGGGCCTTGATTTTTAGTTGCTGAACCTCGGATTTCAGCGCGACCAACAGATCGCCTTGTTTAACCCGGTCGCCTTCCTTGACGTAGACCTTTTCGATTTCGCCGTCGATGCGCGAGGAGAGCGTCGTCAGTTCCGCCTCGATCCGAGCGTCGTATTCGTAGACATGGGTCAACCAATAGAAAACCTCATACGAAATGAGCGACGTCACACCGATTCCCGCGATAACGGCGAGTTTCTTCAGAACCGATTTACTTTTTTCGTTTAGCGGCATTCCGCAAGGATCACTTTCTTGGCATTGGGTCGGATAGCTATCTAACGCGCGTCCGCCCGTCAGCAATCTTTTCAGAGGCGAAGTGCAGGCGACCGGCTCAGCGGTCCTTCTTGGCGTATGGATTTCGCCCTTTACGCATCTGCAAACGAAGCGGCACGCCTGGCAGACCGAAATCTTCCCGCAATCCATTCTCCAAATACCGGAGATAAGCGTCCGATAATTCCGTCGGCTGCGAGACCCAGAGTGCGAATGTCGGCGGCCGGGTCTTAATCTGCGTCATATAGCGGATACGAATGCGCCGTCCGCGCGCCAGCGGTGGCGGGTGTGCTTCCGTCATCGCGGCCAGCCAATCGTTCAACGGCGATGTCGCAACGCGCTTGTTCCAGATGTCGTAGACATCGAACACCGCATCGAGAAGTTTGTCCAAATTCCGCCGGTGCAATGCGGAGATATGGACAACGGGTACACCTTTCACCTGTGGCAACGACTTTTCCAGGCGATCCCGCAAGCGCTGGGTGGCATTTGCCTGATTGCCGACGATGTCCCACTTATTGGCCGCGATCACCAATGCGCGACCTTCCTCGATCACCCGGCGGGCGATGGTCAGGTCTTGGCGCTCCAACATCGCCTCACTGTCCAGGACCAGGACGACGACTTGAGCGAAGCGGATGGCCCGCGTCGTGTCGCCGGCCGATAGTTTCTCAAGCTTATGGTCGACGCGCGCGCGCCGCCTGAGACCGGCAGTGTCGACCAGGCGCAGTGCCTTGCCTTGATATTCCCAATCGATGGAAATCGCGTCCCGTGTGATGCCCGCTTCCGGACCGGTCAACAGCCGATCTTCGCCGATCAGGCGATTGACGAGCGTCGATTTCCCGACATTCGGCCGACCAACGATGGCCAATTGCAGAGGTGCATTTTCCACCTCTTCATCGCGATCGGCATAGCCCGGTATCTCCTCCGCGGCGGCCAGCAACGATTCGAACAGCTCCGCCATCCCCTCACCGTGTTCGGCTGAAATGGCGACCGGCTCACCGAGGCCGAGTTCGAAAGCTTCGTACAGACCGTCCTGGCCCGACCGCCCCTCGCATTTATTGGCGGCGAGGACCGTCTTGGCACCGACGCGGCGGATGTCTTCCGCGAAATGGCGATCCATAGGTGTCACACCGGCGCGTGCGTCGATCATGATCAGGACGACATCGGCTTCCTCAACCGCGACTTCCGTTTGCTGCCGCATCCGCCCTTCAAGACTGTCGTCGGATATCTCTTCAAGCCCGGCGGTATCGATCACCCGGAACTTCAGATCGCCGATCCGACCCTCGCCCTCCCGCCGATCCCGGGTCACACCTGGCATATCGTCGACAAGCGCCAAACGCCGTCCAACCAAACGATTGAACAAGGTCGATTTTCCGACATTGGGCCGGCCCACGATGGCAACGGTAAAGCTCATGTTATTCCCAACCGGTCAATTCTCCGGTCCGATGTGTCGAATTCTAACGATAAACGATTAAATCAGCGTCGTCCGATAGAAAGAAAATACTGCCGCCAGCAACCACCGGCGGTACCGAAAGTGGATCCGAGAGCTCCAACTTACTAAGAAACTTGCCGGTATATGGCGAAATACTGAGCACTTCCCCGAAATTGCTTACAACCATTAATCGGTCGCTGGCCAAAACGGGGCCTAACCACTTAATCAGCCCTTCCTTATCTTCCGGATCGTCATAGCGCGGCAATGGCTGAATCCAACGGACCCGCCCACCTAGGCGCGTGAGACAGTACAAATCGCCCTGATTGCTCACGACGTAGATAAAATTGCCGGCTATCCACGGCGTTTCCGACCCGCCGATCGAGCGCTCCCATATCCGTGAGCCGCTGCGCAGGTCAATCGCGGCAAGTCGGCCCGAATGACTGACGGCATAGACCACACCACGATCGACGACGGGGTGACCACGAATATGCGCCACCGTCGCCAGCGTGTCGGTCTTGCGGACCGAGGCCAAACTATCGCTCCAAACGACACGGCCGTTATTGACACGGAGCGCCACGAGCTCTCCGGAAGAATATGGGACGATCACCGTGCTACCGATCAGCGCTGGGCTCGCGCCTCCGAGCAAGCCCGCGGATTCGGAAACGCCGGAATGTGTCCACTGTTTCTTCCCAGTCTCCACATCGAAGGCAACGGTCTGGTTGTCGATTGTCACCGCGAAGACGCGTCCATTACCGACCGTCGGTCCGGACCGGCTCGGCCCCGGCAATCCACCACGCCATAGCTCGGTCCCGTTATCCGCACGCACCGCAATAAGCTGGCCGAATCCCGTCGACATAAAAATTCGGCCACCCTCATAAGCGATACCGCCGCCAAACGTTTCCTCATCTTCTTCGGGAACCTCGGGGTCAAATGTCCAAATTCGCTTGCCCGTGGTGATATCGAATGCGGAAATTTCAAACTCCGCATCCATGGCGAAGACGAACCCATCGGCGACAATAGGCCGTGCGACCAACCGCCGCTCGTCGCTCGAGCCTTCCCCAATGCTTTGCGACCAAGCTTCGCGGACGTCGAGGGGAATTTTGAGATGATGCATTGCGTGAACGGCATTGCCGCCTGCCTGCGCCCAATTCACATTGTCCACCGGCGTCGGCAATAAGACCCGCAAATCCGACACGCGCGGGTCAGGTTCGAGATCAGGCTCGTTGATCATGATTGGAATGCGCTGTCCGGGCAGTGGTACTTCATTCCGCCCGATGATGTCGTCCATCCAACCCTTAAGTCCGCAACCGGAAAGCAGGGCGATCAGCGGTATCACCAGCACTAGATTGCGGGTCCGGCTCGCACCCGCTTTTTTTGGGCTCACGATCGCATTCACGGCTCAACCGCCAAGAATTTGCAGTATTTCCGTTGCCCGCGCCCGCGCACCCGGCGGCGCTAACAAATCGTCGGCTAGTTTTTGGAACTCGGTCTTGGCCAATTCCCGGTCACCAACGCGCAATGCCAATGCACCCGACAACTCGCGCGCGGAATGCCGCCACACGCCATCTTCAGCGAGCAAGGGTGTGAGTCCCGCCCGCAACTGTTCGGGCTCGCCGTTGTCGATCGTATGCATGATTGTCAGAAGAGACGCGAGATCGCGGTAGAGAGTGTCGACGCCGGAATCCGCGGCAATCTCTTCAAATGTCTGAATGGCCGCCGCGACGTCTCCAGCTTCCTTTTGCGCGTCGGCGGTGCGGAAACGGGCAAACAAGGCATAGCCGTCTTGCGCTTCGTTCGACAGCACTCGGAAGGCCGAAGCCGCCTCTTCTTGTTTGCCATCGGTCGCCAGTGCAATCGCCGCCGCAAAGCGGTCGCTGTCTTCCTGCTGGCGCTGAGCATTGTACTCGCGCCATCCAACGGATGCTGCCGTCCCGAGCACAAGAGCCACCGCGGCGGCAATGACATATGCACCGTATTCCTTCCAGAATTTATTAAATCGGTCGCGACGGACTTCTTCGTCGACCTCTTGGAAGATGTCGCCCACACTTGGTCACTCCTGCTCACATGAAACCGCTAAATTCGGGCTCGGCGTGTAATCTACCGATCCCCCGATGGGCTGGCAAATGCAAGTCACCCATTACACGCCAATGTCTAGGCGCTTGAACCTGTTTCTTCAATGCGTAACAATGTCTAACACTGCGAGAATTGAAGTTAATTCTTCTATTTTACGGCATTCACGTAGTTTGTGACTTAGTTAGTAACCAGGAACGGCGAAAAGTATGGAGGAGACGCGGGAGCCACGACGGAAGGGCCGAATGGGTAGAGGCCTCCTATTTGGTATCGTTGTGTTGGCCCTTTCCGCATGCGGGACAGGCTCTCTTCTCGTTCTTTCCGGCTCGATGGCGAACTTTATACAAACCGACAAACTACCCACGGATTACGTCGCGGAATGGGCTTCCGGCAAGGAATGCCGTTCCTTGGCCGCGATGAAGGACGGCGGCCCGCTATGCCGCAAGTCGTTCGATCCACCGCGCGTATACGAAAAGCCTATCTATTGCTATCGCACTCTGGGCCGGATCACCTGCTACGACGAACCCGACCCGTATCGCACCAGCCTCCAAAGAGTGCGCCAATGATCGAACACAGATCGACAAGCATGGAGGAGAGATAACGTTGAGCGATCCGATCCGTCTTGCCGATTATCGCCGCGCCAAAGGCGGCGTCTATTTCGACCGTCACGAATTACGCCGATTACTGGATGTCTATAGCCGCCGCGTGATGACGGGCGAATGGAAAGACTATGCGATCGACCATCAAAGCGGTCGGGCCATCTTTTCGATTTTCCGGCATACGTTTGATTCGCCGCTTTTCGCCATCGCCAAACGACGCGAAGGTAAACGCTGCGCCTATCAAGTCTTTTGCGGCCCACAGAAAATCAAGCAAAGCTCCACCATCGAAGACGCTCTCTCGATCTTCGATAAGGAATTACGCGAAATACCCAGCTCTCGCCGCCCGCGCTGAGGAATTGCCGGAGTCCACCGACACTGGATGTAATGGTCCTTGCACAATGTTCTCTTTTTGTTCTATTTTGACCTCCTTCGGTATCCTCCGAATGTCGATCACCCGAAAGCCGGACGATGGGTCAACACAAACGCCGATATATCGAAGCCGAGGATGCACGGCGTCATGCGACGCGGCTCGGCGAGATTGTAGAAGCCCATGTTGACGTCTTTTGCTGGTGCAACCGATGCGGGCATAACGCAATAATTTCCTCCCCGCGCCTTGCGGCCGAACTGGGTCCAGCCTTCCCGGTCCCGGAGATCGGCGGCAAGATGCGATGCTCCGGCTGCGGCTCGAAAGATGTCGCGGCGCGCCCCGATTGGCCCTCGCTTGGCCAGGTTGCACGGCACGGCTGAGACCGACACTCCCTGAGCGCCGCTTCATTGAAGCAACGTATTATCGCCGGTTACATCAATGCTGGGAATCGACCCCCGAGTCGCATCATAGATTCCAGATACTTAGCAACATCCCATCATCGAGGACCGTGATACCGCCCACTCAACCGAAGAAATCGCGTGCCAATTTCGAGTCAAAAAAACAACGGTGTTACAGTCCGAAGACAGCTGAATTTAAGCTCCCGGCGCGAACCGCCGTTGACGATGCCTCGGACTCTCGCCATAAATGGAGTCGTCGCGATTGTGATAAACAATAAAACACGATTTAGCGGAGGTGGGGTCGCATAAGGCACAATATATTGTGTAAATTTATGCGGTTGTGCCAAAACAGGCTATAGTAAGCAGAATGGGGAATTTAACTATGGAATGGACAGAGGCACGCGTCGATAAGCTGAAGCGTCTTTGGGAAGACGGATTGAGCGCAAGCCAGATTGCCGATCATCTCGGGGACGTCACGCGAAATGCAGTCATCGGAAAGGCTCACCGGCTTGGATTGTCATCCCGCCCATCTCCCATTAAGCGCACCAACCATCCGATCACCGGCACGACAGAGAGAATGTGCCAATGGCCGATCGGTAATCCGCGTGAACCCAACTTTCATTTCTGCGGTAAGCAAGCATCGCCCGACCGCCCATATTGTGAAGATCATTGCGCAATGGCCTATCGACGTAAAAGCGAGAACGCCGCGTAACAAAATTCACCGAACTAAATTTATTGCAGATTCGGACTCCAGCACGCCGCAGCGAGTCTGTTACGGAATGAATTCTGTCAATCGCCAATAAGTAGTTTCTCGGCTACTCTGCCGCGGCGGCAATCTCCGGCGGTATCTGATCGAGTGCGTATCGAATCGCGACCCCTACGGGCTGTCCCTGGTGCACATCTTCGCTTAAGTGTCGCCGCCAACGCCGCGCGCCGGGCATTCCTTGAAAAATCCCGACCATGTGGCGTGTTAGCGACCGTGCCGGTGTCCCCTCTTTGATTTCCTTCTCGATATAATCGATCATCCCGATGACGATATCCCGACGAGATACCGTCGGTCTGTTATCCCCATAATAATCGCCGTCGACATGCGCCAAGAGATAGGGATTCTGATAGACCGCACGCCCAAGCATCACCCCGTCCACCTCCGAAAGATGTAAATCGATATCGAAAGAAGATTGAAGCCCGCCATTCATAACCACCACCAACGACGGTTCGGCTTGTTTCAGGCGATAAACGATATCATATCGCAACGGTGGAATTTCACGATTTTGTTTTGGATTCAGCCCCTTCAACCATGCCTTCCGCGCATGCACAATATGCCGGACGGAGCCGGCTTCGCGTGTGACTCTGGC
>JABJCS010000377.1 GCA_018665505.1 Alphaproteobacteria bacterium | reverse complement strand
CAGACGCGGATACTCTACGTCGAAGATGAGACGGCCCTATGCGATCTTTTCGAAGCGGTCATGGTTCCGCGCGGCTATGTCGTGGATTCGGCTCATACCGGACAAGCCGGGCTTCGCAAAGAAGCCGCGAATACCTATGACATTGTCGCATTGGACTATCAGATTCCTGACATGACGGGCCTCGATATTGCCCGCAAAATATTGGAGCAGAGACCCAATCTTCCCGTGATCATGATCACGGGGCGGGGCAATGAGAAGATTGCTGCCGAAGCGCTGCGACTTGGCGTCTCCAATTATATCGTAAAGGATTCTCAAGAGGCGTTTATGGAGCTGCTGCCGTCTGTCGTTCTACATCTGGAACGCCGCGTGCAGATGGAAGCGATCATGCGCAAGTCCGCGGATACCCTGCGCCAGGCGCAGGAAGAATCGAGGAAGCAATTTCTTACCCAATTGGATACCGCCGAGCGCTACGAAATGCAGGCGCGCGAGCTTGCCTCCCTCGCCGAGGAACTGACGGTCGCGAACGAAAGGCTGTCGGCCTTTGCCAATCATGACGAGTTGACCGGCTTGGCAAATGCCCGGTTGTGCATGGACCGGTTGCGTGTCGCGATTGCGACCGTGCGGCGCAATAGCGCCGAAGTCGCGGTCGTTCATGTCGATTTGGATAATTTTAAATTGGTGAACTCAATCGTCGGCCGGGATGGCGGCGATGCGATCCTGCAAGAGATCGCGGAGCGACTGAAAGTGTGTGTTCGTGAAATGGATACAGCCGCACGATTACGAAGCGACCGGTTTGCGCTGGTTGTCTCGAATTTCGAAGACCGAGAGACCGTCATCACCGTCGCGCGTAGGGTTCAGGAAAGTTTGAAGGAGCCATTTATCGTCGATGGCAAGTCCATTCCCATATCACCGAGAGTTGGCATCGCAGTCTATCCGGAACACGGCTCAAGCGCCAATGGATTATTCAGTCATGCGGAACTCAGCGTGCACGACGCGGAAATCTATAGCACCGCTTCCGCAGCGGGCGTGGCCAGTGGGACAGTAGCCTAGGGCCTTTTCGCCCTACGTGGCGAAGAGTCTGTCGCAATACTTACCGATACTTTCAATCGCCTGTTGGCCCTCATCCAAGATATGGGCGCTCATGTGCCAGCCGTGGAACATATCCTCCCAGGCTTCGTATTCGACACTGACGCCCGCGGCCTTGGCGGCCTCCGCGAGACGCGCGCTGTCGTCGAGCAAGGTTTCTGCCGAGCCGACTTGTATGAGGAGTGGCGGTAACCTCTTTAAATCGCCGAATAACGGGGACGCCAATGGCGTTTTCGCGTCTGCGCCGTCAAGATAGTATCCCGCCATGCGGTCGAGATATGCCTTGCTGATGACCACATCTTCATCTGACTTCGATTGCATGCTGTCGCCGGATTGAGTGAGGTCGGTCCAAGCACTCATCGGGACCGCGGCGGCGGGAAGCGGATCGCCTTCATCCTTCAATTTCAGCAACAGCGCCATCGTCAGGCCGCCACCGGCAGAGACACCTCCGACGACTATCTGCGAAGCATCGACGCCCTGGCCGAGCAGCCATTTATAGGCCGCATAGGTATCGTCTACGCCTGCCGGGAACGGGTCTTCGGGGGCCAAGCGATAATCGATGGAGAGGCAGCGCATGCCGGTCGCTTCGGAAATCCGCGCCGCCGTCGAACGTGTGGCCGCCACGGAGCCGCGATAGTAGCCGCCACCGTGGATAAACAGGAACACCTTGTCGCGTGCGACGCCCGCCACTTCGATCCACTCGGCGGGAACGCCGTCCGCGTCGACCGCTTCACACGTGGTCCCGTCTGGCAGCGGGATGGCCGAGCCGCTCGCTTTATGCGTGCCGCGCAATTCCTCGAGGGTTTTATCATCCTTATAGGCGTCGGCGCGTTTTGCGGCCAAAATCTTCTCAAGTGCGGGGCTGGTGGCCATGTTTTTTCTCCTTGTGGCTTAAGGTCAGCAGTCTGGGAATCAACCGAGGTTGCGGCGGTAGAGAGCGATCAATCGCTCCCAGTGTCGTTCGGCGGCGGGCAGGTCGTAGCACCAGCGTTCGGGGAACGCGAAACCGTGGTGCACGCCGGGCTGCATTTCCAGCTCGCCCTTGGCGCCGGATGCATCGAACAGGTTTTTCAATTCTTTGACCATTTCCGGCGGCGCTAATTCGTCATGCTCGGCACAGGAAATATAGAGTTCGCCTTTTGCCTTGCCGAGGTTCAAATGCGGACTTTCCTCCGCGTCGCTGACCAGCCAGGTACCATAGAACGACGCGGCGGCGGCAACCCGGTCCGGGAAACGTGCGGCGGCGGCCAGCGAAAATGGTCCGCTTAAACAATATCCGTGCGTTCCGACGGGGCCGGGTTTCACCTCATCCTGGGCGTCAACATAGGCCAGCATATCGGCGAAGTCCTGCATCACCGGCGGGATCGTCATCTTGGTGCGGACTGCGCGCATGCGGGTGTTCTCCGCACTGTCCTTTTCCAACACGTCGGGGCCGTATTTTGTGTCCTTGCCCGCGCGGTAATAAAGGTTGGGGAGCATCACATAATAGCCGACCGATGCGAGGCGCCGGGTCATTTGGTAAAGCTCTTCGCGAATACCGGGTGCGTCCATCAGCATGAAAATGGCGGGGAAGGGGCCACCGCGATCAGGGCGGCAGACAAACGTCTCCATTTCGCCGTCGGTCATCTTAATGTCGAGGACTTCTTCGATCATCTGGGGGCTCCGTGCAGAACAATTGTCAGCTACGGAATCTAAGTCGATGGATGCCAGCGGAAACCGCTAACAAAGCCGCTTGCTGTTATAAGGTTTAAGGAATGATAAAAAATTGTTCCGCAACCAAATCTAGGGGCTATCTTTCAGAATTAAGTTGGGGCAGACTACATGTAGTGGTGAAACAATCGAAAGGAGGTGATCTGATGTCAAGAATGAGTGCCCGTGCGAGTGGTTTTGGTGCCCAACGAGGACAGAAGAGCAACCTCTCCGGTCAACGTTAGCGGCGCGCATAAATAGTTAGGGCCCATCGCACGGCCCATTCGGAAAGGCGGTCCCAACGGACCGCCTTTCTTCTTTTTAGAAGAAAAGCCACCGAAGCTGTGCCTGATCACCGGATATGTTCCATCGGTAAGAAGCTTTAGCACGATACGATGTTTCAAGGATTGGTTGGATAAATAGATTGGGTGTAATGCAATCGTGAGGCAACGAGGCATGTTGGTCCGGTTCGACTACGGAGATGCGGGGGCAGCGTCGGAGAGGGCGCCTTCGGTATGTCGTCCCGCCGATAGAAGTGGAAAAAATAGAAACGCATTTGTGCTAAGTAATAACAGATATTTTTCTGATTATTAAAGTTGTGAGTTATTATAAGTATAATGATAATATCACTGTAATGGATAAATCATTGAAATAATATAAATGTAATGCGGTATTTATTTTAATAAAATGAAAAAAGCATAATTAATACT
>JABJCS010000376.1 GCA_018665505.1 Alphaproteobacteria bacterium | reverse complement strand
GGTAATGACAATTCCCCTCCCGTCGGCCGGTCTCATCCAATTCCAGTCGATGCGTCCCCTAAAACTAAATGGTCCGATCGCCGTTATTCGTCGTCAGAGAGCGCAATCCAGAGACGATCGAGCTTCGCCGCCGCCAATTTCCGATAAGCATTGACATCCCGTTCGGCCCAGTCGTAGAAGCCCTTTCCTGTTTTGACTCCGATATCGCCGCGCGCGGCCATGTCCTGCACCATTTGGCACGGTTTGCCGCTATGATTTAAGTCGGGCACGATGGATCGTTGTGCCGCGGCATTGACGTCGATACCGCTAATATCTTTTTGCTCGATAAGGCCGGTCACGCACATGCGCGGTCCGAAACCGCGGCGCGCGAACTTGTCGACATCCGCAGCGGAGACGATCCCCTCCTCGATCATGCAATAAGCTTCGTGCAGAAGCGCGTGTTGCAATCGATTGATGAGAAATCCAATGACCGGTTTTTGCAGGATGATCGATTCCTTACCGGACCGCGCCAGGGCTTCCACCGTGGCTTCCATTACGTCATCAGCGGTCTCGTTCAGTCGGCATACTTCGACCAACGGGAAGGCTTCTGCCGGCTGCATATAATGAACCGCTATGAATTTATCTTTGTGCGCGAGAGGGGCGGCGACCTCGTCTATCGGTAGCCCGGACGTATTGGTTGCCAATATCGAAGTGCCGCCATAGACTTTCTCCAGCTTTGTAAAAAGCTCGTGTTTCAGCGCCATATCTTCCGGGATCGATTCTATGATGAGATCCGGTGCGGTGCCCGGTAGATCGGAAATTGCCGTCGCATTCTCCGGAAGATCGTCTATACGCGAAGGGTCACGTGTGAGGACGCAGGTCTCGAAGCCGTTCTTTGCGAAAGTTTCAACGATACCGCGGCCCATCGTGCCGTAACCCACAATCATCACCGAATTTATGGACGTCTTCATTCTTCGACCTCATTTGTTTGCTGAGCTGTTGCGGGGGAGAGCTTAGCCATATCCGTAATAGGCGCAATGGAGACCCTTTGCGAGATGCATGTTGGCGCGCTATTAAGACGTTATGAATGAAACGCCTGCATATCGCGTATCGGTCGCACCGATGATGGATTGGACGGATCGCCATTGCCGTTACATGCTGCGTCTGATCTCGCGCCGAGCCTTGCTGTATACAGAAATGGTCACAACGGAAGCGATTCTGTGCGGCGATCGAGAGCGGCTTTTATCCTATGATCAGTCGGAGCACCCGGTCGCTCTTCAACTGGGAGGGGCAGATCCCGACGCCTTGGCAGTCTGTGCGCAGATTGGTGCGGATTGTGGGTATGATGAAATTAACTTGAATGTTGGATGTCCCAGTGACCGTGTGCAATCAGGACGTTTCGGCGCCTGTCTGATGTTGGAACCCGATCGTGTGGCACGGTGTATCGAGGCCATGGCAAATGTGGTCGACATTCCGGTAACAGTGAAATCGCGGATTGGGGTCGACAATCAAGATGAGTGGGAAAGCTTATCGGCGTTAGCCAGAGTCACACGCGAAGCCGGCTCCGTCCGGCATATTGTGCATGCGCGGAAGGCATGGTTGAGGGGGCTGAATCCAAAACAAAATCGCGAAATTCCACCATTGCGATATGATATCGTTTATCGTCTGAAACAAGCCGAGCCGTCGTTGGTGGTGATTATGAATGGCGGGCTTCAATCTTCTGTCGATATTGATTTACATCTTTCGGAGGTGGACGGGGTGATGCTCGGGCGTGCGGTCTATCAGAATCCCTATCTCTTGGCGCATGTTGCCGGCGATTATTATGGGGACAACAGACCGACGATATCTCGTCGGGATATCGTCATCGGGATGATCGATTATATCGAGAAGGAAATCAAAGAAGGGACAACGCCGCGGTCGCTAACACGCCACATGGTCGGGATTTTTCAGGGCATGCCTGGCGCGCGGCGTTGGCGGCGGCACTTAAGCGACGATGTGCACCAGGGACAATCCGTAGGGGCCGCGATTCGATACGCTCTCGATCAGATGCCGCCAGAGATTGCCGCCGCGGCAGAGTAGCCAGGAAACTACTTATTGGTGAT
>JABJCS010000375.1 GCA_018665505.1 Alphaproteobacteria bacterium | reverse complement strand
TCCATCCGGGCTACGGATTCTTGAGCGAGAACGCCACTTTTGCCGAAGCAGTCGCCGACGCTGGCCTCACCTATATCGGCCCCTCACCAAATGCCTTGGCGACCTTCGGCGACAAAGCCCAGGCCCGCGCCTTGGCAGCAAATTCCGGGGTACCCATTGTCGGCGGCACGGACGGCCCGACGGATGTGGCCGGCGCCACCACGTTCTTCCAATCCCTCGGCTCGGACGCTGCCGTCATGGTGAAGGCCATCGCTGGTGGTGGTGGGCGCGGCATGCGACCCGTCACAGATTTGGCCGACCTTGAAGAGGCCATGACGCGATGCCAATCGGAAGCGGAGGCCGCATTCGGCGACGGCGGCGTATATGTTGAACAGCTGATCAAGGCGGCGCGCCATGTCGAAATTCAGGTCGCGGCGGACCAGGACGGTAATGTCGTCGTCCTCGGCGACCGGGACTGCAGTTTGCAGAGGCGACGGCAAAAGATCATCGAAGTGGCTCCCGCACCCGGGCTCTCGACTGAACAGCGAGACACACTGTGGTCGCACGCGGCGACACTGACGAAGGCCGCCAACTATACCGGCCTCGGCACCGTTGAGTTTTTGCTTGGCGGTGACGGTGCCATCGCCTTTATCGAATTCAATGCCCGCTTACAGGTGGAACATACGGTGACGGAAGCAGTCACCGGCCTTGATCTCGTGCGTATGCAGTTCGATATCGCGAACGGTGCCGGCCTTGCGGATATCACCGTTCCCGAGGCGCGCGGCTCCGCCATTCAAGCGCGGGTCAACCTGGAGACCATGGAGCCAGACGGCTCGGCACGCCCCGGCGGCGGCATTCTCACGGCGTTCGAACCTCCCGCCGGGCCCGGTGTCCGCGTCGATCATTTCGGCTATGCCGGATACCAAACCAGCCCACGTTACGATTCGATGCTGGCGAAAGTCATCGTCCATACGGCCATGGGAGAGATGCCGACCGCAGCCGTGGCGACAGCGCGCGCCCTCGCGGAATTCCGCCTTGAAGGGGCGGCCTCGAATATCGCGTTCCTGCAAGCCCTGTTAAAACGATCCGAATGGGCGGGCTACGCTTTTGATGTCGAATTCGTCGAGCGGGAAGCACCCGCCCTTGTCGACGCCGCGAGCGACATGCCGAAAAATTACTTCGCGCCCGAGACACCATCTGCCGCGAGCGGTGCGCAATTGGCGGGTGCCAAAATCGATGCGGTGGATCCGCTGGCGGTCCTCGACCATGGCAAGGCCGAGCAAACGTCAACCAGCGTCCAATCCGACAGCGATGAGGATGGCCATGTCCTGCGGGCCCCCATGCAAGGCGCCATTGTCAGCCTGGGTGTCGAGATGAGGGACGAAGTTTGGGAAGGAAAAATCCTTCTGGTCATGGATTCCATGAAAATGGAACACGAAGTGGCCGCAGAGACCTCCGGCATCGTCCGCCGGATTGATATCGCCCCTGGCGACACGGTCTTCGAAGGCAGTCCCTTGCTCCTGATCGAGGAAGCGGACGTCGCGGCGGACGAAGGCAACGCGGGCGAGGAAATCGATCTCGATTATATCCGCCCGGACCTAGCCGAGGTCGAGGAACGCCGGGCCAAGGGCTATGACGAGAATCGAGACGAGGCGACCGGGCGACGGCGCAAGACCAACCAGCGCACGGCGCGTGAGAACGTGAACGACCTCGTCGATGAGGGCTCCTTCATCGAGTACGGACCGATGGTGATCGCGGCGCGTCGTCGACGCACGCCGCTCGATGAATTAATCACACGCACCCCGGCCGACGGATTAATCGGCGGCATCGGCGAGATAAACGGTGATCTATTCCCCGAAGAAGACGCGCGCTGCATGGTGATGTCCTACGACTACGCTGTTCTGGCGGGTACTCAGGGCAAAAAGAATCATCAAAAGAAGGATCGGATGTTCCGCATCGCGGAGAAATCCCGCCTGCCCGTCGTCTTCTTCGCCGAAGGCGGCGGCGGACGGCCGGGCGACACCGATGTCGAATTCGCTGCGAACCTTCATACGCCCGCCTTCAATCTGTGGGGCAAGTTGAGCGGCAATGCACCGATGATCGGTATCGTGTCCGGACGGTGTTTCGCCGGTAACGCCGTGATCCTCGGCTGCTGCGACACGGTGATCGCGACCGCCAATGCGACAATCGGCATGGGCGGCCCAGCAATGATCGAGGGCGGTGGCCTTGGCGTCTATCGCCCGGAAGAAGTCGGCCCGATGTCCGTCATGAAGAAAAACGGCGTCGTCGACATCGCCGTCGAGGACGAGGCGGAGGCAGTGGCCGTCGCGAAGAAATACATCTCCTACTTCCAAGGGCCCATCAAAGATTGGGATTGCGCCGATCAGCGACGTCTTCGACATGTCGTTCCGGAAAACCGTCTTCGCATCTACGAGATCAGAAACGCGATCAATCTGATGGCGGATACGGACTCGGTTTTGGAGCTTCGGCGCGACTTCGGGATCGGCATCATCACTTGTCTCGCCCGTTTCGAAGGCCGCCCGGTCGGCATCATCGCGAACAATCCGAAACATTTGGGCGGCGCCATCGATTCGGACGCCGCCGACAAGGCCGCGCGCTTCATGCAGCTTTGCGACGCCTTCGACCTGCCCATTCTCTCGCTGTGCGACACGCCCGGCAATATGGTTGGCCCGGAATACGAGAAAGAAGCTTTGGTGCGCCATTGCGGCCGTCTTTATGTCATCGGCGCAAATGTGACTGTCCCCATTTTCACGGTGGTGCTGCGTAAGGGTTACGGGTTGGGCGCTCAGGCCATGGCCGGCGGCGGCTTCCACGCACCGTTCTTTACGATCTCCTGGCCGACGGGAGAGTTCGGCGGCATGGGCCTCGAAGGCGCCGTCAAACTCGGCTACCGCGATGTCCTGGCGGCGATCGAGGATATCGATGAACGGCGCGAGAAGTACGAGGAAATGGTGGCGAAGATGTACGAACAGGGCAAGGCCACCAATACGGCTTCGATGTTCGAGCTCGACGACGTCATCGACCCGGCCGACACACGGCGCTGGATCGTCGGCGGTCTCAAGGCGCAACCGCCAAAACCGGTGCGGACGGAAAAGAAACGCCCGTGGGTGGATACATGGTAGGGCGTCAGAGCGCCATATAGTCCCGTACCGCCAGGCCAAGGGTCGCCACGCCCATGACGGCGAGAACCCAGAGTGCCGCCGCGCGGAATATATGCTGGCCCTGTTTCGAGAAGTAGCGCTGCCCGAGCCAAGTCGAGAGCATATAGGGGGGCATGATCAGACAGCCGACGACGATGACGTCACGGGTGAACAGCCCGTGATACCACAAGGGAATCATCCCGCAGAACGTCAATGCGGTGACGCCACCGATCACATTCGCGCGCTGTAATTGAGGCGAGCCGGGCCGCGACAGAGCTACCGAGACCGCTAAAGGCCCGCCGATCC
>JABJCS010000374.1 GCA_018665505.1 Alphaproteobacteria bacterium | reverse complement strand
GCCTATGTGGAAATGATTTGTACCCGCGGTGTCTCTCCAACCTTCAGCCGCGACCCCCGGGACGCGGTCAACACCTTTATCGCCTTTGCCATCCCGTTCGGTTGGGTCGCGAACGAGGAACAGCGGGCGAGGGGACTGAATATATCAATTAGTGATATTCCGCGCATCCCGCCGCAATCGGTCGACCCTACGGTGAAAAACTATCATTGGCTGGATTTCGTCGCCGGCCTCTATGGCGCCTACGAACAAGAGGCGGAGAACGTGATGTTGGTCGATTTAGATGGCAATATCTCAGAAGGGCCGGGCTTCAATCTCTTTGCGGTGAAGGACGGCAAGGCGGTGACACCGAAGAGCGGGGTTCTCGAAGGTATCACGCGGGCGACGACGTTGGAGCTTTGCCGTGAACTCAATGTCGATGCGACATTGGGCACACTGACGGTCGATGCGATACGGGGCGCGGAAGAAGTTTTTATCACATCGACGGCGGGCGGCATCATGCCGGTGACGCGGTTGGATGGAAAATCGGTTGGCGACGGATTGCCGGGCCCGGTGACGCAGCGTCTGACGGCGCTCTATTGGGAAAAACACAGTGATCCCGAATGGAGCGAGGCGGTGGACGCGTAACAATGCTTTTGAAATGTCTTGATGCCGGGTAATGAGAGCGCTGGAATCGCGGTAAGAAAAGAATACCTGGATCGAAGATGCAAAAAGCTTTGGAAGATAGCGCTGTCACCGCGCAGGAATTGGATTACGACGTAATTGTCATCGGTGCCGGGATTTCCGGCATGTATCAACTTCATACATTGCGCGAACGTGGTTTTCGGGTACGGGTATTCGAAGCCGGAACCGGCGTCGGTGGGACTTGGTATTGGAACCGCTATCCGGGTGCGCGCTTCGACTCCGAGAGTTACTCCTATGCCTATTCTTTCTCCCAAGAACTCTTGGACGAATGGGATTGGACCGAACATTTCTCACCCCAGCCGGAGACCGAGCGATATCTCAACCATGTCGCTGACAAGTTCGATTTGCGCCGTGACATCCAGTTCTCCGCGCGTGTTACTTCGGCACAATTCGATGAGGCCAGCGATAGTTGGGAAGTCACTCTCGAGGATGGCAGCTGTCATCGTTCGCGTTTTATGGTGGCGGCGGTCGGACCGCTCTCCGCACCGACGATGCCGCGTTTCGACGGCATGGACGCGTTTAAGGGCCAATCCTTCCACACCGGCTTGTGGCCGAAGGAGCCAGTGAGCTTTGAGGGCAAGCGTGTGGCGGTGATCGGTACCGGCGCGACCGGCGTTCAGACCATCCAGGAAGTGGCGAAGACGGCGGGGAATTTGACCGTTTTCCAACGCCGCCCCAATTGGTGCACGCCGTTACACAACCGCAAAATCGATCACGCGGAGATGCAAGAACTCAAGAAAGGCTACCCCGAGATGTTCCAGCGGTGCCAGGAAACCGCGACGTGTTTTCTGCACACACCCGATCAACGTAAAACCTTTGATGTCTCGCCGGAAGAACGGGAAGCGTTTTGGGAGCAGCTCTATGCGACACCGGGTTTCGCGATCTGGGTCGGTAATTTCCGCGATATGCTTTTTAACCGAGCCGCGAATAAGGAAGTATCGGATTTCGTTGCGGGGAAAATCCGCGAACGGGTGAACGACCCTGAGGTCGCTGAACTCCTGATCCCGAAAGACCACGGTTTCGGGACCCGCCGCGTGCCGCAGGAGACGTTTTATTACGAAGTCTACAATCAGCCCAATGTCGAGCTGGTGAGTATCGTCGATAACCCGATCGAGCGGATTACATCGACTGGGATTGAGATGCGTGAGCGCTCATTCGAGTTCGATATTATCATCTATGCGACGGGTTTTGACGCCATTACCGGCAGTTTCGACCGGATAGATATCCGGGGTGCAGACGGTCAGGGTCTGAAAGCGAAGTGGCGGGAAGCACTGGAAACTTATCTTGGCGTGCAGGTCGCTGGATTCCCGAACATGTTTATGGTCATGGGACCGCATACGGCCCTTGGTAATATCCCGCGCAGTATCGAATATAATGTGGAATGGGTAACGGACCTGATTACGCACATGCGGGAGAACCATCAAACTCGTGCAGAACCCCGCCCGGAAGCGGTCGACGAATGGACGGCACAAGTCGTGAAGACCAATGACGGTTTACTGACGAACGAAGTCGATTCCTGGATGACCGGCATCAATCAGAATGTCGAGGGTAAGCAAACCCGTATCATCGCCCGATACAGCGGCAGTGCCGTCGCCTATCGCGAGCATTGCGATGAGATCGCTTCAAAGGGATATCACGGTATCCAATTCACTTAGCATCACGCCTTCACCATTCTCCCAATATGACTGCAATAGCGATCGCGGTCACGATCAAGGCACAGAGGGCGGCTATAATGCTGAAATCACGCGGCGATCTATTGCCGCCTTCATAGAACTCTTCGGGATAACCGATTGACCGGTGCGGCCAATCTTTTCTCCCGGGGGCCCTGACCCAAAACTTTAGCGCGTCACGGATGCTACCGAACAAGTTATTCCAGACGGTGGAAATCATACTTTCGAACATTGTTCTTCTGCTTATTGCTCGCACTGACTGTCGTCGAAGGTAAATTCATCATAGGTGGCGGAGAGATGGATTGCGTTGATCTAGAGCAAATGAAATTTGAGTTCGGAAATGCCAAATGAATGAGCGGCGCTTCAAAGATCGCTTGTTGCGCTAGTTTCCCAGCGCGCTAATTCCTTATCTGATAGAGAGAGGCTAGTTGGAAGGAAGTCATTGCGGTGAGTGCAACACGGACGGAAAAAGAAAATGAGACTGTGCTTCCCGGCGCGCTTTCGGGTGTTCGTGTCATCGAAATGGCCGATGAACAGGCGGAATATTGCGGACTAACTCTGGCTGGTTTAGGCGCTGATGTGATTAAGGTGGAACCGCCTGGTGGCAACCCAACGCGGCAGATTGGACCTTTCTACAATGATCAGGAGAATCCCGAAGGGTCATTGTTCTTTTGGCAGTACAACCGTGGCAAACGTTCGATTGAGCTGGACCTCACCCAGGAGAGTGATCGCGCGCGATTTGAAACGCTGCTGTCATCCGCGGATATATTTCTTGAATCCACGCCCAAGGGTCAACTCGATGCGTTTGGATTGGGATCCAAGGTGTTGGCTGAACGGTTTCCCGCGCTGATCCATGCTCGGATGACACCCTTCGGCGACGAAGGGCCCTGGAGTGATTATAAGGCCTCAGACCTTGTCCATTTGGCACTCGGTGGCGTGATGATGAATTGCGGCTACGACCCGACTCCGGACGGGAAGTACGACCTGCCGCCGATTGCACCACAGATGTGGCATGCCTATCACGTTGCGGGAGAGCAGCTGAGCATGGCGATTGTAGCTGCCCTCGTTTATCGGTTCCGCACGGGGCAGGGGCAGCAAGTTTCTTGCGCGGTCCACGAGGCGGTCGCGAAATGCACCGAGGTTGACCTGATGTCTTGGATCATGCGGCGTTCACCGATTTTTCGCCAAACTTGCCGTCATGCGCGAGAGACGATTTCGCCGCATCCGACCATCGCGCATACCAAAGACGGTCGCTGGGTCATGGCGAGCCTTGGGACGCGTCCCGGAGATGGGGACCGGCTGATGAAGCTGCTCGAGCGCTATGGGATCGAGTCCGGCATGGATAAGGAGACGAGCGACCTGTCGAAAGGCGGGCGCTTTGTGCCCGGCACCGGACCGGTGAAGGAGAAGCGCGATAAGGGTATGGAAGCGATGCAGCGCTTCGTGCGGAATTTCACCTATGACAATGTGCCGTGGCGGGAAGCGCAGGAAATAGGAATGCTCTGGGCACCACTCCGCAAACCGCACGAGAATGCGTTGGATCCGCATTGGCTGGAGCGTGGCAGCTGCACGGATATCGAACACCCGGAACTAGGTAAATCTTTTCGTTATGCGACGAGCAAGTGGATCGGCACCGCAACCAGCTGGTCCGTAGGCCGGCGCGCACCGCTGCTAAACGAAGACGCGGATACGGTGGATACGCGTCATCCGTCTGTCGTACCTGTAATTGCGGCGGAAGCCAATTCCAATAAGAGCGGGCAAACCTCAAAGCGCGGAAAACCTTTTGCTCTTGAGGGGATCAAGATTCTTGATTTTACATGGTTTCTTGCCTCTGCAGGCGGAACGCGTTTCATGAGCGCCTTCGGGGCGGAAAGCCTGAAGGTTGAATTGAAGAGCCATCCGGATACGCGAATGGCCTCGATGGCACCGGTCGGCGGTCGAGAGGCACGTGCGAATGCGACGGCACCGCTGCAGGGCGTTACCGATCCGGATATGGGTGGCCAATTCAACAACAAGAATCCCGGCAAACGCGGAATCTCATTGAACGTCCGGCATCCAAAAGGATTAGAGATTGCCCGCAAATTGGTCTCGATGTCGGATATCGTCGCCGAAGGATTCTCACCGGGTGTGCTGGATAGCTGGGGTCTTGGCTACGACGCGCTGAGGAAAATTAAACCCGATATCATCTACGTCCAACAATCCGGCATGGGGGCGCAAGGGAAGTATGGACGGTTCCGCACTGTCGGACCTATCGCGAATTCCTTCGCGGGACTGTCCGAGATGTCGGGGCTACCGGAGCCCGCGATGCCGGCGGGATGGGGATATTCCTATCTGGATTGGATGGGGGCTTATAGTTTCGCGCTGGCGATGTTGAGCGCCGTCTATCACCGAGAGCGCACGGGCGAGGGCCAGTGGATCGATGCGTCTCAAACCGAGGTCGGATTGTTCATCAACGGCACGACGATGCTGGATTGGTCGGCGAATGGTCGCGTGTGGACCCGAACCGGAAATCGTTCCCCGAATAAACCGGCGGCACCACACGGTGTCTATCCATGTGCGGGCGAGGATAATTGGCTCGCTATCGCGTGCTTTACCGAGGGTGAATGGCAAGCGTTATGTAGCGTTGCGGTACGCCCTGATTGGGCAGCCGACAAGCGTTTTGTTGACCTAACTACGCGGATGGCAAATCAGGGCGCGCTCGATGAAGCGGTCGGTGAATGGACGAAACAGGGTGATGGCCGCCGCATGATGGAGACGTTGCAGAAAGCCAGTGTTCCGGCGGGTGTTTGTCAGACGGCAGAGGATCGCTGCGACAATGATCCGCAATTGGTCGCGCTTGAATGGTTAACCGAAGTCACCGGTACAAAGATCGGTCGCTGGCCGGTGGCAGAAGTGCCCGTGAAACTAAGCGAGAGTCCGGCCTATGTAGGCGGACCAATTGATCGCGGCGCGCCCTGTTACGGGGAGGATAACGAATACGTCTACGGCGAACTCCTCGGCATGTCATCGAAGGAGATCGCCGAGTTGGAAGCCGACGGGGTTTTCTAAAGTCACGATTCGTTGATTGATCCGGAAGACGACGGTCGCTGCGACTACGAATCGCCGCCTGTGATGGGGGAGACACAATGGAGTATTTCTCTGGCCATATCGGTCGTAAGCAGGAGATTTTTGAACTTTTTTCAGCTACCTTTACCGATTCAGACGGCGCCGAAGAAGGTAAAACTATCGGCCAACTGGTAAACGATCTGATGGAGACGACACCGACACAAGACCTATTTGTGTTTTCGGCATATGACGGACAGTCTTTTATTGGTTGTATTTTCTTTTCCCGACTAAACTTTGAACAGGACGACCGTGTGGTTTTTATTCTGTCTCCGGTTGCGGTAAAACCTGATCGGCAGAAGAAGGGTGTCGGACAGCAACTGATTGCTTACGGGTTAGACGAGTTACGCTAAAAAGGAATTGATATCGGCGTAACCTATGGCGACCCAAACTATTATTCCAAGGTAGGGTTCCGGCAAATCACCGAAGAGTTTTCCCAAGCTCCGCTAAAGTTGAATTACCCGCATGGTTGGTTGGGACAATCGCTATCCGAAAAAGAACAGAAGCCATTATCTGGTCCGTCTCGCTGTGTCGAGGCACTCAACAAACCAGAGCTTTGGTGACAAGTCGATTTGGGCTCAATACGGCGGTTCCTGCATTTCAGATAAATGGATTCTGACACCAGTAAGCCCCAGCCACTATTGCCGCGAGATACCGGCTTTGCCGCCGCGTAAGACAAACTTCTGTACTTTGCCCGTTGCCGTTTTCGGAAGTTCGTCGACGAAGCTGACCCATTGTGGTGTCTTGAAGTGGGCCAAGTTATCGCGCACGTGGAGCTTTATCTCGTCTTCGGTTGCCTTCGCGCCTTCCTGCAGGATGACGAAAGCGTGCGGGGATTCGCCCCATTTCTCATGTGGCATGCCGACGACGGCAACTTCTAATACCGACGGGTGGTGCAACAGGCAGCCCTCGACCTCGACCGAAGAGATGTTTTCACCACCGCTTATTATGACGTCTTTAAAGCGGTCCCGGATTTCGGCGTAGCCGTCCGGATGGACCACCGCGGC
Source organism: Alphaproteobacteria bacterium (assembly GCA_018665505.1). The sequence continues at coordinate 58 of JABJCS010000374.1, read as the reverse complement.
GTCACCGGAATGGAACCAGCCATCCTTGATCGCGGCGTTCGTTGCCTCCGGATCGTTG
>JABJCS010000373.1 GCA_018665505.1 Alphaproteobacteria bacterium | reverse complement strand
TGTCCTTGCACTTGATTCAAGCGAATGGGCACCGGAACCCCACTAATCTATCTGATCGCCGGAGAGCCTTCCGGCGACGCGATCGGAGCTCGGTTGATTTCCGCGCTTAACGAACTGAGTGATGGTGTGGTCGAATTCACTGGGCTTGGCGGAGAGGCGATGAAGGTCGCTGGATTCGAGAGCCTTTTTCCGATCCAAGAATTGAGCGTTATGGGATTGATTGAAGTTCTTCCCCACGCGAGGCGCATTTTACGCAGAATTAACGAAGTGGCTGAAGATGTTGCATCGAAACGACCGGACCTGATTGTAACGATAGATTCGCCATCGTTTTCCGCTCGTGTCGCCAAACGTATCGCGGATCTCGATATTCCCAAAGTTCATTATGTGGCACCGACGGTCTGGGCTTGGCGGGCAGGGCGAGTACATAAATTCAAACGTTATTACGATCACTTGATAGCTATTCTACCGTTTGAGCCCCCATATTTCGAAAAAGTGGGCCTCCCCTGCGCGTTTGTCGGACATCCCGTTCTAGAATATGGCGCGGATAAAGGGGATGAAGACAGATTCCGGTGCCGGCATAATCTACCAGCGGCGATCCCGCTGATTTGCGCTCTACCAGGTAGCCGGCGGGGCGAAGTGGGGCGACATATCGATATATTTGGAAAGGCTTTGGAAATTCTTGGCTCGAAGGGCCAAGACTACAATGTTGTTATTCCCACATTGTCTCATCTCTCCGAGTTTGTTCGGAAAGCGACTGCGGGTTGGCCGATCCCCCCGGTTATCCTTGATCGGCCCGACGAAAAATATGACGCCATGGCCGCGAGCGCCGTTTCGGTTGCCGCTTCGGGAACCGTTGCCCTAGAGACAGCGATTGCCCGCGTCCCAACCGTCATTGCCTATAAAGTGAACTGGATAACGGGTTTTTTAGTACGTCGGCTTATTCGCGTAGACTTCGTGAATATTTTGAATATTTTGGCGGACCGCGAAATCGTTCCGGAATGTCTGCAGGAGAAGTGTAGCGCGGAAAACCTCGCGACGTCGCTCGCCGATTTGATGGGTGAGAATGGTGACAAACAAATCGCGGAGCTAGCACCCTATATCGCGCAGCTCGGCAACGGCACCGAGATTCCTTCCATGGCCGCCGCAAAATATTTGCTCAGCGATGTTCTGAAAATCAATGCTGGGTCGCACTAAGAAAAAAGGCCGCCCCAGAGGGACGGCCTTTCGAAAAGTGTGGATGTCTTGACCTAGCGTTTGTCGAGCGGAACGAACTCCCGATCGTACTCTCCGGTATATAATTGGCGAGGCCGGCCGATCTTTTGGCTCGGGTCTTCGACCATTTCTTTCCATTGCGCGATCCAGCCAACCGTCCGCGCCAAAGCGAACAGCACTGTGAACATGGATTCCGGGAAGCCCATCGCTTTCAAGATAATTCCCGAATAGAAATCCACATTCGGGAACAACTTCCGCTGTACGAAATAATCGTCTTCCAGCGCAATCTTCTCGAGCTCCATGGCCATTTTCAACAATGGCTCGTCCCGGATACCAAGGGCATCCAAGACCTTGTGAGCGTGCTCTTGGAGGACTTTTGCGCGCGGGTCGTAATTCTTGTACACCCGGTGGCCAAAGCCCATGAGACGGAAGTTATCGTTCGGGTCTTTGGCTTTAGCGAGGTATTCCGGAATCCGGTCGGCAGAACCGACTTCACCGAGCATGTTGAGAACAGCTTCGTTGGCGCCGCCATGTGACGGCCCCCAAAGCGAGGAAATGCCAGCCGCAATGCAGGCAAACGGATTGGCACCGGACGACCCCGCCAGGCGGACTGTCGATGTGGACGCATTTTGCTCGTGATCGGCATGAAGGATGAAGATCTTATCCATCGCCGCAGCGAGAACTGAATTAACTTCATAATCCTCGCACGGCACCGAAAACATCATCTGTAGGAAGTTCTCGGCATAGCCCATATCATTGCGCGGGTACATGAATGGTTGCCCAATCGAATACTTATAGGCCCAAGCTGCAATGGTCGGCATTTTGGCGACCAAGCGGTGCGAGGCGATCATCCGCTGTTCCGGATCGTTGATATCCGTCGAATCATGATAAAAGGCGGAGAGGGCACCCACGACGCCAACCATGATGGCCATGGGGTGCGCATCGCGTCGGAAACCGCGATACAGATTGTTAAGTTGTTCATGCACCATCGAGTGATAGGTGATGGTGGATTCGAACTCCTTCTTATCCTTTGCATTCGGGAGTTCGCCGTTCAACAGCAAATAGCAGACTTCCATGAAGTCACTGTGCTCGCACAGATCCTCGATCCGGTAGCCGCGATGCATAAGAATGCCCGCTTCGCCGTCGATGTAAGTGATCTTGGACTCGCATGAGCCCGTCGATGTGAAGCCCGGGTCGTATGTAAACATCCCCGTATCACGATAGAACGGTCGAACGTCGACAACCTTGGGGCCGATAGAGCCGCTCATGACCGGCATGTCATATGTCTTACCGGTGCTATGATCTGTCATCGTTACGTATTCGTTAGAGGCGCCATCCTTGGCTTGTTTGGCATCCGTGCTCATACCCACTCCTTCCGTATAAGTAGTTATTATCGAAGCGTTTTTGCCTTTTTCGGCTTTATAAGATTTCCGCTTCGAGTTTGTGGTTTACTATACTATTTATGTCGAACTTCGGCAAAGTCCTCACTCAGATTCAAAATCTAGTAAGCTCGTAACTCGCGAGAGTGATTCGTCCCGACCCAGTATCACCATTACGTCGAATATTCCCGGCGAGGCGGTCGATCCCGTTAACGCGACTCGCAGCGGCTGGGCTAATTTACCGAAGCCCAGCTCGAGTTCTTCTGCCCGCCTCCTAAGGCCCGCATCCAAATTTTCTTCCGTCCAATCCGAGATCGAACGGAGGGTTTCAACGATAGAGCCGAGCACTTCAGTGCCGCCATTTTTCAGTATTTTATCCGCTTTAGCTTCGGTCAGTGGAAACGTCGGCGCGACCACCAGAAACAATGCCAACGCGCTCAAGTCGACTAAAGTTTTCGCGCGTTGAACGATATGCGGGACCGCTGCTTCAATTCGTTTTTCTCCAGTTGCATCGACGCTCACACTTTGAGAGGCGTTGAGGCGTTCGACGATCGCGGAGGTTATCTGCTTAGCATCCGTCTCGCGGAGGTAGTGAGCGTTCAGGTTTTCTAATTTGGCGGGGTCGAACCGTGAAGGAGAACGGCCAACGTTTTCCAAATCAAACCATTCAATCGCTTGCGCTGTATCAACGACTTCATCATCGCCGTGAGACCAACCGAGCCGCAATAGATAATTCCGCAACGCTTCCGGTAAAAAGCCAACATCGCGGTATTCTTGAACCGACGTGGCGCCATGTCGCTTCGACAGCTTCTGACCGTCGGCACCGTGTATGAGTGGAATATGTGCGTATTCCGGATGCGCCCATCCAGCCGCCCGGTATAGGTGATACTGCCGGAACGCGTTGTTTAAATGATCGTCGCCCCGAATGACGTGGGTGACGCCGGCGTCATAATCGTCGACAACAACGGATAGCATATAAGTGGGTGAGCCGTCCGCACGAAGCAGAATGAAATCGTCGAGCTGCTCATGCGCGACCGTTACATCGCCTTGGACCAGATCATGGATCGTTGTCTCGCCATCAATCGGCATTTTGATGCGCACGACCCCGGGAATGCCCTCCGGGGCTTCGTCTTCAGACTTGTCGCGCCATCGACGATCGTAGAAGACGCGTTTCCCCTCGGCCTTTGCGGCCACTCGCATTTCATCGAGCTCTTCCGGCGTGCAATAGCACTTATAAGCCATTCCCGATGAAAGGAGTTCTTTGGCGACTTGCGCGTGTCGATCCAGACTTTGAGATTGGAAAGTGGCGTCTCCGTCCCAATTGAGACCGAGCCAGGTCAGCCCATCAAAGATTGATTCGACGGCTTCCTTTGTGGAGCGTTTTTTATCGGTATCTTCGACCCGAAGGATAAAGCGTCCGTTGTGATGACGCGCGTACAACCAGTTGAATAATGCAGTCCTCGCACTTCCAATATGTAGCGAGCCGGTAGGAGAGGGCGGGAATCGGGTTACGACGGTCATTTAAAACGGCATGCTCCAAGCGAAACTGGTACGCGATTTAGCATAGTGAAACCCCAAATGCTAATCGAGTTGTGGCTTTATTTGCAGTGCAGACCCGATGTTCACTATGCGTCCCGGGTTCCCTAAATGAGCGTATAGGGTAGAGTTAGTGCCCTAATAAGAATATCGGACATATGAGCTTTCTATCGCGAATAGCAATGTTGCTGGATGCCGAGCGGGATCGTTGGATTCTGTGGGCGCCCGTATTCTTCGGCGCGGGGATCGCAGCCTATTTTTCGCTCAACATTGAACCGGAGGGATGGGTTGGTCCGATTTGCACGGTCACTGCCCTGTGTGTTGCAATCTACTACCGTCATATTCAAGCGGTAACCTTTGCGATGCTGGCATGCGCTTTGTTCTCGGCCGGTTTTTCGAACGTCAAATTTCGGAGTGATAGGATTGAAGCGCCGATTCTATCGGAACCTCTGGGCCCAGGAATTCTCAGCGGCCGCATTTTACGAATTGAAGCGTTCCCAAAACGCCCTCGAGTGTTGCTGGATCAATTGACTTGGAGCGGGAGACATTCTCCGTCTCGTCTACCTGAACGCGTTCTCGTCCGCCTCTATCACGACATAGATCAACCGATAGGAACACGCGTTGAAGGACGGGTGCGGCTAATGCCGCTACCGGGCCCCGTGTCACCGGGCGCCTATGATTTTCGGCGGAAATCTTGGTTCGAACGCATTGGCGCGACGGGCTATTCGGTTGGACGGTTTACGCCTGACCAAGGGCAAGTTGAGGTTTCGGTTCCGTTATCGATACGCATCGATCGTTTTAGAGCTCGGCTCGCGTCTCATTTGGAGACGATTTTAGCAGCGCCTGAAAGCGCACTCGTCATCGCATTGATCACAGGTGATAGAAGCCGAATTCCACGAACCACAACAGAGGCAATGCGAGACTCCGGTTTAGCCGATCTATTAGCGATTTCCGGCCTCCACGTGGGTCTCGTAGCGACACTCATTTTCGTACTGGTTCGCTTCACTTTAGCTGCGATTGAGCCGCTCGCATTACGAACGGATATCAAGAAATGGGCGGCGTCCGCAGCCCTATGTGCGAGTTTCATTTACTTGTTGATATCCGGAGCGACTCTTCCCACTCAACGTGCCTTTGTGATGGGGGCAATGGCTGTATGCGCCGTACTGCTCGGTAGAGAGGCGATTTCGCTCCGCCTCGTGGCCATGGCGGCTTTGGTAATCTTGATAATACGGCCTGAAAGTTTGTTGTCCGCTAGTTTTCAAATTTCCTTCACCGCAGTAACGGCGCTGGTCGCATTTTACGAAGTGGCATCGCCCCATATCCGTCGATTGATGAGGCCACCAATTCGGCTTCACCAGCGTATTCTGCTGTATTTTCTAACGCTCATCGCGACAACCGTTGTCGCCGGTATCGCGACCGGATTGATTGCCTATTTTCATTTCGGGCGCATTACCCATTACGGCCTTATCGCCAATTTTATTGCCGTTCCGGTCACAGCATTATGGATAATGCCAATGGGTGTGCTGGGTACTATTTTAATCCCGTTCGGTTTGGAATATTGGCCATTTCATTTCATGGCGACTGGCGTCTCTATTGTAACAACGGTGGCCGGCGAAGTAGCAAGTTGGCCTGGCGCCGTAACTGTACACTCCAAATTACCGATGTCCGCGTTCCTAATTTCAATGGTGGGCGGTCTCTGGCTCTGTCTGATGCGTGGAAGATGGCGTAGGTCGGGAATTGCACTGGTTCTCGGTGGGTTGCTTGCCATCCCGCTGACACCGCGGCCGGATATACTAATTAACGAAACCGGAAAGCTATTTGCCGTGAGGCTTCCCGACGGACGGCTTGGACTATCGCATACGAGCAGGAATAAATTTGCCGCGAGTAAATGGCTTCAGGAAGATGGACAGCGAAACCTGGTCCACTGGTCGCAAAACTTCGGAACTAAACCATCTGTCCGCTGCGACGGTCTCGGTTGTTTGTATGAGAATGATCGGCACAAAATTGCCTTTGTGCGCCATCCCAGTGCGTTGTCGGAGGATTGTCGGACGACAGAATTAGTCGTCGCCTATTCTTGGCGCCGAAGAATTTGCCCAAACGCAGATACACCGACGATTTCCTTGCGCGACTTGAGCAAGAATGGCGCATATGCGGTCTACTTACAGCAAGATGGTCTCAAATTGGCGGCTGCAAACGACTTGCGGGGCACTCGCCCATGGTCAACAGGCCCCGGACCTTTGCATTAGTACTTGCGAAGCAACCCTACGAGCCGACCTTGCACCCGCACTCGGTCGGGTCCGAAGATTCTTGTCTCATAGTCCTTGTTCGCCGGCTCCAGCGCAATCGACGCACCTTTGCGCCGCAACCTTTTTAGAGTGACTTCCTCGCGGTCGACCAGGGCGACGACAATGGCGCCGTTTTCCGCATCGGCACAACGTTGAATGATCACATGATCGCCGTCGTGAATTCCCGCCTCGATCATCGAGTCTCCTTCGACTTCCAGAGCGTAGTGCTCGCCGGTTCCGACAAGATCGGGTGGTATCTCAATTGTATTGGATTCGTCCCGCAGCGCTTCAATCGGTGTACCGGCGGCGATACGCCCATAAAGCGGGAGGTTTATTACGCCGATATGGGCTGCCGGTGGCAGAGGGGTCGGTTCAGTGTATTGTTTTTCGTTCACATCGACCAAACGCGGTGCGAAACTGGGCCTCGAGCGTTCGACAGGCTCGATATTGTCTGGAAGCCGCAAAATCTCAAGGGCACGGGCTCGATGCGGCAGGCGGCGCAAAAACCCGCGCTCTTCCAATCCGGTAATTAATCTATGGATGCCTGATTTTGATTTTAACTGCAAAGCATCCTTCATTTCGTCGAATGAGGGGGAGACGCCCTGATCCTGCATTCTTTCGTGGATAAACATGAGTAATTGATGTTGTTTCCGCGTCAGCATTTGTTTTCCTTGCCGAAGATGTGGCCCGTCATTCAGTCCGCACTTGCTGTGCGAACAAAACATAAACTTAACGCTTGTTCTAGTTTAGTTCTTTTCACGCGTCAACGAAGAAATTTAGGTGCGGTAAACGCCACTCGGCATTTTGAGCACTTCGACGCGTTCTCCAGCTGAGAGCGCAGGTGCATGAGGCGGTCTGACGATCAATCCGTCGGCATGGGTCAATGTGGCCATCATGGAGCTATCTTGGCGGTGGAAAGAGCGTACCACAGTGTCGCCACTATCGTCCGTCTCAAATGTTGCTCGCAGATAATCCTGACGCCGGTCATTCTTCGGTAAATTATCAGCAAGCTTGAGATAGAGAGTATCGCGGTCAGCCTCGATAGAGCCTTGCATGCGAGCGAGGGCAGGGCGCAAGAATATCATGGCGCAGACGAGACTGGAGACAGGATTGCCGGGAAGTCCAAGGACAGGAATATCGCGGATATCTCCGAACATCAGCGGTTTCCCCGGACGCATCGCGATACGCCAGAAATCAACATCCATACCGCCTTCACTGAGGACGTCCTGAACCAGATCGTGATCGCCGACCGAAGCGCCCCCGGTCGTCACCAACATGTCATTGCCAACGATGCCAGACGCCATCTGGCGTAGACCTTCACGGTCGTCAGGTGCAATACCTAAGAGGACCGGCTCGGCTCCCATGGCGCGCACGAAGGCTGCCAAGGCTATCGCATTCGAGCTGACAATCTGATTGGGACCAATTTCCTCACCTGGCATGACGATCTCGTCACCGGTCGCGAGAATGGCGACACGTGGTTTGCGGTAAGTCATCAACCACGGAACATTCATGGCGGCCGCGAGTCCGACATGGCGGGCCGTCATCCGTGTTCCTGTGGGTATGAGAACGTCGCCTTCGGCAAAATCCAAACCCGCAGGCCGAACAAAGGTACCTGCAGTGGCACCTTCGTTGATACGAACGCTGTCATCGGTTTGGACGGTATCTTCCTGGATGACAATAGCGTCGGCGCCAGCCGGGACGGGCGCGCCAGTAAAGATTCGGACCGTTTCACCTTCCCGGACTATCGCGTCGTAGGAACCTCCCGCCGGCGCATACCCCACCACTTTCAGGTCGGTCGGCACATTCTGGACATCCGCGGCCCGCACCGCGTACCCATCCATGGCGGAGACTGCCATTGGCGGCTGAGTGCGCCGGGATTTTACGTCTTCGCCTACGACCCGCCCGAAACTATCCGTGATCACGACCTGTTCGAGGGGCATCGGTTTCAACGCCGTCAGTATGCGTTCTTCCGCTTCGGCGACGGATATCATGAAAAAATTGCCTTAGGTGGCATCAAATGTACCCGACTTGCCGCCGGATTTGTGGAGGAGGCGGATATCGGCGATCTGCATACCGCGATCTATCGCTTTACACATATCGTAAATCGTCAATGCGGCGACCGAGACTGCGGTCAACGCTTCCATCTCAACACCGGTCTTACCGGTGATCTTACAGGTCGCGGTGATATCAACGGCATTTCGATTCGTGTCGACGGTCAATTCGACTTTTGACGAGGTGAGGGCAAGGGGATGGCATAATGGAATGAGGTCGGACGTTCGCTTTGCGCCCATTATGCCTGCCAATTGTGCGATGGAGAGAACATCACCCTTTTTGATTTTCGCGCCGGTAATGGCGCGGAGAGTCTCGGGCTGCATCAATACCGAGCCCGTGGCCGTAGCGACCCGTTCCGTCCCGTCTTTGCCGGTTACATCTACCATAACCGCGTTACCTTGCGCGTCTATATGCGTGAGGTTGCTCATTAGGCTTCGCCTGTTAGCAAGACGCGGGTGGCCATCGTAACATCCGCCTGACGCATTAAGGATTCGCCCACCAGAACGCAATGAGCGCCGACGGCAGCCATGCGGTCGAGATCCTGGCGTGAGTTTAACCCGCTTTCTGCGACCAGAATTCGGTCTTTCGGAGCCAATTTCGTTAGCTCTTCTGATGTTGCAATATCAACCTCTAACGTCTTGAGATTACGGTTATTTATGCCGAGCATACGGGAATTGATACCGCTGGCGCGTTCAAGTTCCTCGGCATTGTGTACTTCAATCAACACGTCCATCCCAAGATCAGTTGCGAGCCCGGCGAGTTCGTTCGCGACTCTGTCTTCTAGTGCCGCCATGATTAACAAAATGCAGTCCGCGCCGATCGCACGGGCCTCGAACACTTGATAAGGATCAAGCATGAAATCCTTGCGCAGGACTGGAAGGCCGGTCGCCATGCGGGCGGCTGTCAGATAGTCGTCCTGTCCCTGGAAATAGGGGATATCGGTCAATACCGACAAACACGTGGCGCCACCGTTCGCATAGGCTCTCGCAATGGCTGCGGGCGCGAAGTCTTCTCGGATCAGACCTTTGCTCGGTGAAGCTTTCTTTATTTCCCCAATCAAGCCGGTTCCGCCCGCGGCGACCTTTGCCGCGAGACTATCCGCGAATCCGCGGATTCTGGGCGCACTTGCGGCGCGCTTTTCAATTTCAGCGAGCGGGACTTCGTCTTGGCATCGTGCGACGTGTTCGCGTTTATCCGCGCAGATGCGGGCAAGTGTGTCGCTCATGAGCCGCTCGTGATGGCAGAGAGCTTCTCCAGAGCCGCCGCGGCCTTACCGTCGTCGATGGCGGCTGCCGCGACCGAGACGCCGTCGCCGAGTTCCGGTGTTTTTCCCGCGATATAGAGGGCCGCCGCCGCACCAAACAGGGCGATATCCCGAAATGCGCCTTTCTTGCCACCAAGCAGGTCCCTTATCGACGCTGCGTTTTCCGCAGGAGTGCCGCCTTTCAAATCGTCGAGGGTTGCTAATGGCAAGCCCGCATCTTTTGGCGAAACCTCCTTCATCGTTACCTTTCCATCCGCCAATTCGGCGACGTAAGAAGAACCGGTTGTCGTCAATTCGTCCAACCCGTCGGCGCCATGGACAACCCAAGCACGCTCCACGCCCAGATTGCCGAGCACCTGCGCCATGGGTTCGACCCAACGGCGGTCGAATGTCCCCACCAGCAAGCGCTTTACGGAAGCCGGATTGGCCAATGGGCCAAGGATATTGAAAATCGTACGCACGCCCATCTCAACTCGGGCCGGGCCGACATAGCGCATGGCGCTGTGATAGACGGGAGCCAACAAGAATCCAATCCCGGCTTCGCGAATGGCGCGTTCCACCGTGGCAATATCGGCTTCCAAATTGATTCCGAGCTCACTCAAAACATCGGCGGCGCCGGATTTGGACGAAGCCGCGCGATTGCCATGCTTTGCGACGGGAATTCCGCAGCCGGCAACAACGAGAGCGGTTGCCGTCGAAATATTTTGGGTTCCGATACCGTCACCTCCGGTGCCAACCACATCCATCGCGTCGGCGGGTGCTCGAACCGGTAGCATTTTTTCTCGCATGGTGCGGGCTGCGCCGGTAATTTCGTTAACGGTTTCGCCGCGGACCCGCAACGCCATTAGAAAGCCCGCGATTTGCGACGGTGTCGCTTCGCCCGACATGACAATGTTGAACGCTTCAGCCGCCTGAGTTTCGTCGAGGCTTTGGCCCTCAGCGACGATGGCGATCAGTCTTTTGAAGTTTTTATCCGGGTCACTCATTCGATTCTTCGAACCTTTCTTGTCCGGCGCGATATTCAGGGTATT
>JABJCS010000372.1 GCA_018665505.1 Alphaproteobacteria bacterium | reverse complement strand
TAGGCGAAGAGTGCGAATTCCGCTGGGTTGTGGCCTTTGGCGGAGGCAACAGATCGGATAGCGCGGGCAATGCCCGAGGCCGCGACCCGGATAATGCCGATGGCGGCGTCTTCAATTGAAAGTCCGAGTGGCTTGGCGATTTTGTCTTCAATGGCGCGGCGCGCCGCATCGGCATCCATGGCCATGCGGCCGCCGAGAAGGGCTCCTGGGTTCAACCGACCGAGCGCGATATTGGCGTCCGTCAATGTGACCTCTTCGCCGCCGCGTCCATATGCGACGGGGCCTGGGTCGGCACCGGCGCTGTGCGGTCCGACCTTGAGGGCGCCACCGCCGTCGATCCAAGCGATGCTGCCTCCACCGGCGCCGATTGCGTTCACGTCGATTGCCGGTGATTTGACGGGGTGGCCAGCCACCGTCCGTTCCGACGTGAAAAGCGGCCGTCCATTCAGAACTAAGGAGACATCGGTGCTCGTGCCGCCAACGTCAAAGGCCAAAACGTCGGGTTGTTCCGCTGCTTTGGCAACGGCAGCGGCGCCGACAACACCGGCGGCAGGGCCGGAAAGGCACGTGCGGACGGGAAAGGTCGCCGCCGCCTCGATGGTGAGCAATCCACCGTTCGAGTGGATGATATAAGGGGAACGGTCGATGCCGAAATCGGCGACGCGATCTTCAAGTTTGCCGATATAAGCTTTCATGCGCGGCCCGACATAAGCGTTTACCGCGGTCGTCGATGTGCGCTCGTACTCGCGAAACTCCGACAAAACTTCACTTGATAGGCTGACAAAGGCATCGGGCAAAATACGCCGAACGATATCGCCGGCTTTTTGTTCGTGTTCGGGAAACTGATAGGCATGCAGGAAACAGATCGCGACAGAAGTGATACCAGCATCCCGAAGTTGCAGGGCGGCGGCCTCGACGGAATCGAGATCGAGAGGTGTCAGGACACGGCCGTCAACGGCGATACGTTCCGGTATTTCGATGCGATGGGCCCGCCGGGCCAAGGGTTCCGGGCGCGTTATTTCGTAATCATAGAGATGAGGGCGAATTTGGCGGGCGATCTCGAGGACGTCGCGAAAGCCCTTGGTGGTCAATAGACCAATTGTTGGCGCTCGGCGTTCCAGCAACATGTTGAGGGCGACAGTCGTGCCGTGGCCCAGGTATCCTATTTCAGACGGATCGATATTATGAGTCTCAATCAGTTCCGATAACCCGATCTCGACGGCTTCCGACGGCTCGCCGGGCGTAGACGGCGTCTTGTGGTAATGCAGTTTGCCCGCGTTTTCGTCGAGCAAGGTAAAGTCGGTAAAAGTGCCGCCGACATCGACGCCTATTCTATACATACGGTGTGTTCCGGTAACTCTTATCGAATGGTCCAACCGCCATCGATGGTGAAGGCCGCCCCGCGCATCGCGGCGCCTGCATCGCTGCAGAGATAGACCGCGCCGGCTGCAATTTCTTCGACAGTGATGAAACGCTTCATGGCCTGATGGTAAGGCATCTTCTGCTCGAGATACTCGTCGATCACGTCTTCCGTTGATTTCTGTCGTTCTGCGGCAAACGTTTCGATGCGGTGTTCGCTCAAATTGGTACGCACGGTGCCGGGACAAATTGCGTTGCAGGTGACACCGGTCATGATGGTCTCTAGTGCGACGGCTCGCGTGAGGCCCATGATAGCGTGCTTCGAGGCGGTGTAGCCGGACGTATTTGGTGACGTGATCTGCGAATTGACCGAGGCCGTGTTGATGATCCGGCCCCAATCACGCTCCTTCATTTGCGGCAACACCATTTGTGTTGTCAGCATGGCGGAAGTCACGTTGACGGCGAACATGTCATTCCAAACGTCGAGCGGAAATTCCTCGATCGAGGCGCGATGTTGCATGCCCGCATTATTGATCAAGATATCGACTTTGCCGAAGGCATCGTTCGCGGTATCAATCATTGTCTTGATTTCGTCGGGCTTGCGCATGTCGGCGCCATGGTAGATCGCTTTCACGCCGAAATCGGATTCGAGAGCGGACCGCGCATTCTCAATATCGGGCGCGTCGCCGAAACCGTTCAGCAGAATGTCGCAGCCTTCTTTAGCGATCGCGCGGGCGTATCCAAGCCCAATGCCGCTTGTCGAGCCGGTAATGACCGCCGCCTTACCATCGAGAAATCCACCCATATTTAGGAGCCTTTTTTGCTGTTTCCCTGACCTGGAACAAAGCTATGTCGTGGGACGCAGGGGGAAACCTGTTGCACTGTGGCACATCGAATTGCGCCCGGGTATCGGGGCTGGCACTATGGAATTCGTCCTTTTATACTTGGGAGTCCAACTGCTTGTCCGCAGAGAGCCCTTCCGACGATTCGGCCGCATTCGAGCAGGCAATTTCACACGGCATCCGTTTTTGGCGACGGCAGTCAGCTGGCGGTGCCAACGTGAAACCAAAGCGTGTCTTAGTGGACTTGCTGGTCGATCACCCGGTCTACTACCTCGGTAATCTGATCCTTGGAAAGTATCTGGAATTGACCCGCGGATTAAAACCTTGGGCACTGGTTTCCAGCGCCACGGATCAAAAAATAATACTATTGGCACGCAGTTTCGGAATCGAGCAATTCACGTTCGTGCGTGATAAAGCCGCGAGAGACGTCCGCCCGGAAGCTGCTCAGATTATCGCACAACTGGAAGGGCTAACCGGACATGAGTTGCGACGTC
>JABJCS010000371.1 GCA_018665505.1 Alphaproteobacteria bacterium | reverse complement strand
GGGACTTCCAGATCGATGGTGTCGGCCATGATCATTTCGATATCTTCGCCGAGGATGCCGGCACCGTATTCCAGTTCGTCGAAATCCTCGTGCTTGCCGGACCAGTTCGACATGATTTCGTATACGGGGTGCAGGCCGATCGCGAAGGCCATGGGCATCGGTTTGTCCATGGCGACGTATTTCATGTAATGGGCGTAATTGTGCCGCGCCGCCATCCAGAACGTGGCCTTCTGCGGGTCGTCGGTCAGCATCATGCGGATGATGGCTTCATTGCGGATGCCGGTTTCCGGGTCTTTCGTGATCGTGATGCCGGACCCTAGGTAGCGCCCGCCATCGCCGTGACTGTGCTGCGGGATCGGCAGGGCGTGCAGATCGATATCGTCGCCCAGCATTTTGACCTCTTTGACCGGGCCGTCCTCGACCATCACGGACTTGCCGCGCTTGGTTGCCATCTGTTCGGCAAGATACGGGCAGACCTCGTTCGCATTGTCGAGGCCGAAGGCCGCGGCCTGTCCGGCGCGGTCCTTGATCAGGATATCGGTCAGGCGCCAGTCCGGGAAGCCGGTCATGTTGTGGAACATCAGCGGCCCCTGGCTTTCGGAGCACAGATAGCCGACCTGGGTCAGCGGATCGACTTCATCGTGGATATGCAGCATCCGGTTATCGACGGATTCGAGAAAAGTTCGGAGTGAATGCGGCATGCCTGACGGCCCCCTTATTTGATTTGATTTGATTTTTATCCATTCATTAATATTCCCTTGTTTGTTGTTTGGGGTCTAGCGTGATCGTTACTCAATTTGACATTCAAATTGAGTGTCAAATTGAGTAACGAAATTACTTGACAAACCCAGTTTCCGTCCTGCGCGACATGCAAGCCTCCATTTCGGCAACCCTGTCATCAAATATTTTATAATAGTCAGAGCTTTTATGAGGGCCATCTCGGAGAACGGCAAAATATTGCGAACCTGTTTTGTCAAAAGAGCTAATTGTTTGACGGGTAGGCTTGACCACCTTTGTGCGCGCATCTCGTGCATCAGAACAAATTTCGATAAATTTTGCGTCCTGCGCCTCGCGCAAAATTCTGCCGAAACTACTGGCCGTGATCGCGTGGCATGACGCCGCGAGGTCTTGCCTCGTCGGCCAGTAGCCGCTGAACCATTCGTGCATGAGACGATAAAACACCAGCCGTCTATTTTCGCCGCCGAACCAAAATTTGATGGCCGGTTCTGCGTCCTTACTATCCACGTGATCGGCCCACCAAGCACGAGCTGCGCAAAAAGCTGCCATGAATTCTCTATATTCCGCGAAATCACTAAATTGCATCGTTGGAGCGCCGGTTGGCAAAGTTCGAGGCTCACTAGTCTCCAGCGATCCCATCGGTATTTTTATAGCCATTATTTTTCTCCTCTTTTCAGAACATTACTTACCGAGCTCGGGTACCACCGGGCATTCGCCATCCGCTCACCTTTATCGTTGATGTGCGGAATCCGCTTCCCTTGCGATATTTCCCTGGAAGTCCAGACGCCCCGAGCCGTGAGCCCGTCCGCCAGTTTTTGCAGCGTTAGGTTAAATATACCCCATACTTTGAATGGTGCGCGCCCCTACTATTTGGTGGCGTGTGTTTGTGATAATTGTTTGTGTACATACAAGTTTTTAGATAAACTTTATAAAGTGAAACTGTGTGCAAATAATGTTTTAAGCTTAAAATAATTAGTGACCGCTCGTCGGGAGCGTATTATAATCTAGACGAGCAATCGAATATAGACTGCCCGCGGAACGCCGGGCGGTGGATAGTGAAAGGGACAATAGATGGCGACGAACGCAGCAGACGCAGGCGGACACTCACCGCGCAAATGGGGCACTTTCAACTGGGAAGACCCGATGGCGCTCGACAGCCTCCTGACGGAAGAGGAGCGCATGGTGCAGGAAACTGCGCGCGCCTATGCGCAGGACAAGCTGATGCCGCGGATTGTCGATGCCTATAACGAGGAACGCGAAGATCACGACCTGATCCCCGAAATGGGCGCACTCGGTCTGCTTGGGCCGACGATTCACGGTTATGGCTGCGCCGGCGTTTCCTATGTTTCCTATGGCCTGATCGCCCGCGAAATCGAAAAGGTGGATTCGTCCTACCGGTCGACCCTGTCGGTACAGTCCAGCCTGGTGATGTGGCCGATCTACAATTACGGCACCGAAGCCCAGCGCGAAAAATACCTGCCCAAGCTCGCCAGCGGCGAATGGGTCGGGGCGTTCGGGCTGACGGAACCCGATCACGGATCTGATCCGGGCGGCATGAAAACCCGCGCCAAGAAAGTCGACGGCGGTTACAGCATCAGCGGCGCCAAGATGTGGATTTCCAATTCGCCGATGGCCGATGTGTTCGTCGTCTGGGCGAAGGACGACGAAGACGTGATCCGGGGCTACATCCTGGAACGCGGCATGGACGGCCTGTCGACGCCGAAACTGAAGAACAAGCTCAGCCTGCGGGCGTCCACAACCGGCGAAATCGTCATGGACGACGTGTTCGTGCCCGATGAAAACTG
>JABJCS010000370.1 GCA_018665505.1 Alphaproteobacteria bacterium | reverse complement strand
CTTCCGACGGTGCCGGCCAATATTCGCGATCAAAGGCCGCCACCACATCGTCAAATCGCTCCAACTCAAGGTAATGAAGGGCGCGATGCCACCACATGTGGCGGGCGAATATGCCGCGTTTCTTCCAAGCTTCTTCGTGCTCGTCGATCCACTGAATGCCGTCTAGGCGACGTCCCTGCCCTTCCAGCACATGACCGACGCAATGCCCCGCCCAGACGTCGGCTTCGTTGATCTCCACTGCGCGGCGTCCCATGGGCTCCGCTTGTTTGAAGTCGTGGCTTTCTTCCAGCGAGAAGGCCCGGCACCCCAACACAAAACCGTATCCCGGTACATCTTCACCCCAGCGCGGCATCACCCGCGCCATCGAATCTCGCATCAAGTCCAGGTCACCGAGGAAGAAATGCATAGTGTGGGCAATGCGCAAGGCCAGAATATCGTGGGGATATTCGACCAGGATTTGCTCCCAGATCGCGTTGGTTTTGCGAATATCGCCATCGACCCAAGCGGCGAGCGCCTCCACATGCATCTTCTCGCGCGGGTTCGCGGTGGCGGCGAGCGACTTCGCTTTCTCGAATGCATCGTTGCTACCTTGGATCAAACGCGCCTGCTGCGGCAACCGCATGAAATATCCACGCACGCATTGTCCCATGATCATCTCGGGATCGGATTCGTTGACGTGTTTCAGCAACACCGCCGCGTCGCGGCCAGACGCCAGAAATTCATCAATGGTCGCGTCGAATGCATCGACCGCCTCTTGGCTCGACGCCGTCATCTCTAATCCGCGTGTATCTTTGAACATTTCGCAGGTCCTTTCTTTTCTTTTATTCTTACCAGATGCCGAACAAGTAGCCGCGCTCCTTGGCCATACCTGTCCGCGACGCGATTTCCTTATTGCTCAGCGACGTCCGTAGTTTCCGCTTCCGCATCCATTCGAAGATACGGTCCGACATCTCACGACGCACTTCTTCATGCCCCGGATCTTCGCCGAGATCTACCAATTCACCCGGATCGTTTTCCATATCGAAAAGCTGCGGACGGAACTCCTCGTACAAGATAAATTTCCAACGGTCGGTACGGATCATGAAGGACCGGCAATCTTCCGGCCCCATCGCTAATGTATTGCGGGCATGGCGCACCGCGTAATCGCATTCGCAGAAAGCCGCGTCTCGCCACGCCACGTCCACGTCGCCCCGTAACAGCGGCGCTAGGGAACGGCCCTCCAGCCAATGATCCGGAATTTCGTCACACCCCGCTAAGTCCATGAAAGTCGGTATCAGGTCGATACTCTCGACAAGGCGATCGTCCTGCGTCCCCCGCGTTCCGTCGGCCGACGCATCCGGGTCGACAATGATCATCGGGATGCGAGCGGCCGCGTCGTAGAACAACTCTTTCTCACCGAGCCAATGATCACCCAGATAGTCGCCGTGGTCGCTGGTCAGCACGACAATCGTATTCTCAAGCTGTCCACTTTCCTCCAGGAACGCCATCAATCGGCCGATATGATCGTCGAGCTCGCTGATCAATCCCATATAGGCGGGGATGACCGTCTCGCGGCATTCGTCACGGCTGAAGTTCACGCTCTCTTCGTGCTGCCCAAAGGCGTCGACGACCGGATGTCGGTCTTCCAACTCCTTCTCATCGCGGTTCGCGGCTTTGATCATATTCGGACCGTACATCGCGTGATAGGGATCGGGCGCCATATAAGGCCAGTGCGGCTTGATATAGGAGAGGTGCATACACCACGGTGCGTCTCCCAATTCGTCGATCTTCGCCATCGCGAGGTCGGTCATATAGGCGGTCTCCGAATGCTCGCGCGCGACCCGCGCCGGAAGGCCGACGTTGCGCATGTGCCAACCGCTCAAGCTTTCACCGTCGGGGCCCTCCGCCGAGTTCGCGACG
Source organism: Alphaproteobacteria bacterium (assembly GCA_018665505.1). The sequence goes on along the minus strand of JABJCS010000370.1, from coordinate 3,213 downwards.
GTGTGCCATGGGTTGTCGCCCCCTTCATATCCCTTCTCGCGCAGAAACCGATTGTATGCCAAGTCCGGATCGGCGCTTTGGTCAGGATGCAGTCCGTCGTCACGTTCCCAGGGCTCGAAACCGGATTCGCTGAGCAAGAGTCCAAGGTCACCAGCCGGCGAAAGCCCGAGCTTTTCCATACCGGCCACATCGCGCCGAAAATGCGTTTTGCCGACAAGGCCCACCCGATATCCCAAGGGCCGTAAGTGGTCGCCCATCGTGCGCTCATCCACGCGAACTGGAATATTATTGTAGGTCCCGCCATGGGTGAACATGTAACGCCCCGTATAAAAAGACATGCGCGACGGCCCGCAGACCGCGGCCTGGCAATAGGCGCGGGAGAAGTTCACGCCGCGCGCCGCCAACGCGTCAATATGGGGCGTCTTTATCGTCGAGTGTCCGGTACAGCCGAGATAGTCGTAGCGGAGTTGATCCGCCATGATGAATAGGATGTTCTTGGGCCCGGCCATGCCGACAATCCTCCACAGATTCGGAGATTGATCTAGCCCCGATATATCGAACCGCCACGGCTTTCTTTTCGCCTTTGTGCGGTTATTCTCGGTGGCAACAATGGGAGAGTCTCGATGAACGCAAAAAACCTGCTGATCTTGATGTCGGATGAACACGATCCGCGCTATACGGGGTGTTACGGACATCCCTTCGTCCAAACCCCTAATATCGATCGGCTGGCAGAAAACGGGACCCGGTTCGAGACCGCCTATACGCCCTGCCCGATCTGTGTGCCCGCGCGCGCGAGTTTCGCGACCGGCCGTCCGGTGCATGAAACCGGTTGCTGGGACAATGCTCATGGCTATGACGGATCCATTACGGGGTGGGGTCAGCGGCTGATCGACGAAGGCCACCGGGTCGAGTCTATCGGTAAACTACACTATAAGAGCGAGGAGGCTCCGACCGGCTTCTCCCGGCAGCACCAACCCATGCATCTAAAGCAAGGGGTCGGCACGGTGTGGGGCGCCATCAAGGAGCCCTTCGCCGATCTGCCGGAGCCGTGGCGGATGTTCAATAAAATCGGGCCTGGCGTCTCCAACTACAATCTCTACGACCGCGGCAGCGCGAGTGCTGCCTGTGAATGGCTGAAGGCGCGCGCCGACACACCGGACGAGCAGCCTTGGGTGCTGTATGTCGGCTTCGTCGCTCCGCATTACCCGCTGGTCGTGCCAAGCCAATTCTTCGACATGTATCCGCTCGACAAAATTCCCTTCCCAAAGTTGCATCCGCGCGGCGGATACAAACAGCATCCTTGGGTGGAGATTCTAGACGGCGTCATCGGCCAAGATCATTTCTTCGATACGGAGGAGGAGCGCCTGCGGGCTATCGCCGCCTATATGGGGCTTTGCTCTTTCGTTGACGCGGAAGTGGGACTGGTTCTCGACGCGTTGCGGGACAACAACTTTGAAGATGATACCCGCGTCATTTATACCAGCGATCACGGCGATAATCTGGGTGCGCGGGGACTGTGGGGCAAATCCGTTTTGTACGAGGAAAGCACCCGCATTCCGATGATCGTCTCCGGACCGGACGTGCCCAAAGGCAAAATATCGAAGACACCCGTCACACTGCTCGACATCCATCAAACCGCCGTCACGGCGCTGGGCCATCCCTTGCACGACGGAGATGCGGAACTGAGCGGTCGTTCGCTCATCGAACTTGCGACCAGTACGGACGATACCGAGCGACTGGTCACGAGCGAATACCACGCAATGGGCGCACCGACATCCGCCTTCATGCTGCGTCAGGGGGACTGGAAGTATCACTACTATGAAGGCTACGCACCGGAGCTCTTCAATATCGCTGACGACCCGGAAGAATTAAACGACCGAGCCGCCGACCCAAACGTGAAATCCGTGTTGAATAGGTTTGAGGAAACACTGCGCGCGCAACTGGACCCAGGCGCGATCGACCGTCGGGCAAAGGATGACTTAGCTGCTTTAATCGAAAGCTATGGCGGCCGTGAGACCGCGATGGATTTGGGCCGCAGCGGTGCGACACCCGTGCCGGGACAAAAGCCCGAGTAACGCGCTCCTCCATTGTCATTCCGGACAAGGCTCTTACACTTGGAATAAAGAGCAAACACACACGACCCAAACGCCAGAGGGATATTCGAGATGAGCCGCACCGCCGTTGTCGCCGCCGCCCAAATGGGCCCCATCGAAAGAGACGAGCCGCGTCAATCCACCGTCGCCCGAATGATTTCAATGATGCGCCAAGCGAGGGAGCGCGGCGCCAATCTAATCGTCTTTCCCGAATTGGCGCTTACCACTTTCTTCCCGCGCTATTGGATGGAGAACGAAGTCGATGTCGATGCCTTCTTCGAGCGCGATATGCCAGGGCCCGCGACGCAACCGCTCTTCGACGAGGCGGCGAAACTCGGTGTCGGGTTTTATCTGGGATATGCTGAGTTGGCCGAGGAAAAAGGCCGCACGCGCCATTTCAACACGTCCATTATCGTCGACCGTGAAGGCAAGATCGCCGGTAAGTACCGTAAGGTACATCTGCCAGGGCATCACGAGTACGAGTCTTGGCGACCATTCCAACATCTGGAAAAAGCCTATTTTGAGCCCGGTAATCTGGGCTTTCCAGTGTTCAACACGATGGACGGCATTATGGGGATGTGCATCTGCAACGACCGCCGCTGGCCGGAGACGTATCGTTGCATGGGATTGCAGGATGTCGAGATCATCATGCTCGGCTACAACACACCGCGCCATTTCCCCCAAGCTCCGGAAGTCGACCGCCTACAGGATTTCCACAATCATCTCTCCCTGCAGGCCGGTGCCTATCAGAACGGCACTTGGGTGATCGGTGTCGCCAAGGCGGGAATTGAGGACGGCTGCGAGCTGATCGGGCAAAGTGTCATCGTGGCGCCGACCGGCGAGATCGTCGCAATGACCTCGACCATGGGAGATGAGATCATTGTCGCCGAATGCGATTTAGACCGTGCGGCACGAGCGCGCAAGGCGCGCTGGAATTGGGATTACAACTGGGAGCCCCGGCATTACGGTATCATCGTCGACGGCCCAGGGCGCCCGGCACCCGCCGACGACTAAACCCTTACGGAGACGTTAACGCAGGCCCAAGGCCGCATTGTCGCCTGGATTATAGCGGCATAGCGCCAGTGTGAGGTCTTCTTCAATCTCGCGGCTAATTTGGCTG
>JABJCS010000369.1 GCA_018665505.1 Alphaproteobacteria bacterium | reverse complement strand
GCCACGCGGCCATCTAAAACACCCATGTCATTTCTCCCTCGATGTTACGTTCAATTGAGTTACGAACGAGATAGACCGAGGCGTGCGCGGGACAAAGGGCGGCGCATGGTCGCGGGCTCCTTCTTCGACAGGCTCAGGATGAGGTCATTAAAAAAACCATCCCGTTCTAAAGACCTCATCCTGAGCCTGTCGAAGGAGGAGCTCCCGGCGCCCGTCATTCCGGACGGCGCGTCGCGCCGATCCGAAATTATGGCCTGAGCACCAAATACCGGCACTGAATCTCATGGAGAGTCTCAGGCTATAATTCCGGGTTCCCGCTTCGCGGGCCACGGAATGACGACTGGTGGATGAATTATAGGTTCAAAAACGCGCCGCCATTCGAATGGATCGTCTGGCCTGTGATGTAGCTGGCGCCCGGGCCGACAACGAAGCGGATCAGGTCGGCCATGTCTTGTGGTGCACCCAGGCGTCCCAGCGGGATATTGCTGGCGTTGAGATTAAGCGCGGCGCGGGGTGCTGATGACGGGTTGCCTTCGCGGACCGTGTCGTAGGTGCCGACCACGACTTGATTGGCGCGGATGCCGTATTGGGCGAGGTCCAAGGCCAGCCCTCTCACGAACCCATTCAGGCCCATTTTCGCCGCCATGGTGTGAGAGCGCGTGGGCGAGCCGCGAGTGGAACTCATGCCGCCGACACCGATAATCGATCCGCCGCCCCGCGTCTTCATCGACGGCAATACGGCCTTCGCCAGATTGAACATGCCGTAGACCGAAATATCGACAGTGGTCGAGAAGGTCTCCAACGTCATGTCCTCGAACGTCGTGTTGTTCCGCACGGCGGCGTTATGGACCATGATATCGATGCCGCCGAATTCCTTTACCGCTGCTGCCGCCATGGCGTTGACCGCGTCCGCATCGCGCACGTCGGCCATGAAGGGAATGGCTTTGCCGCCCTTGGCGCGGATACTTTCGACGACCTCCTCGCAGAGGTCCTTTGCCTGCACTGAGTTTATCACGAGCGCGGCCCCGGCTTTCGCCAATTCCTCCGCCGTCGACCGGCCGATATTGCGGGCACTGCCGGTGACGATCGCCACCTTGCCGTCGAGTTCGTTGACCATGTCGACCATTATTTCTGTCCTTCGTCTGTTCCGTTTTGCAGATGATGTAGCTTGGAACGGGCTTCGCGTCACATAATTCAACGAAGAGATATCAAATTCATTTTTTTTAGGATCGCCCGCCCATGACCACCCCATCTCCTTTCGATCTTGGTGAAGACCAGCGTACGATCCGCGATCTGGTCCGGCGTGTCGCCGAGGAACGCGTGGCGCCCCGTGCGGCGGAGATCGATGCGACCGGTGAGTACCCGCAAGATATGTACGATCTGTTGACGGAACTCGGTCTGTTTACCCTGCCGTTTCCGGAAGTCTATGGCGGGGCGAACAGCATGTTGTCTTCCTGTGTCGCGGTCGAGGAGTTTGGCCGGGTTTGCTATAACACGGCCTATTTATTGGTGGTGCAGTGGACGCCCTTTGGCGCAATTCTCGCGGGCGGCACACCGGAACAGAAAGAGCGCTTTCTGCCGGGCCTCGCCAATGGGGAGTTGCGGGCCGCATTCTCGCTAACCGAACCGCAGAGCGGCTCCGATGTTGCTGGAATCAAGACCCGGGCGACGCGGGTCGAGGGCGGATACCGGCTCAATGGCGGCAAGATATGGTGTACGAATTCCGCCGTCTCCGACTTTATCGTTGTCGCGGCGAAGACGGGAGAAGGCGACGAACGGGGTGCGGTCAACTTCTTCATCGTCGAGGCAGGAATGGAAGGGTTCAGCGTTGGGCGAAAGGAAGATAAGCTCGGCGCGCGGGGTGTGCCATCGTCCGCAATCTTCTTCGAGGACGTCTTTATCTCGGAGGAAAACCGTCTCGGACCTGAAGGAGAAGGCTTCAAGATCGTCATGGAGGCGTTGAACAAATCGCGCCCGATCATCGCGGCCCGCGGCGTAGGGCTGGCCCAGGGGGCCATCGATCATGCCCAAGCGTTCATCTCCGAGCGCCACGCCTTCGGCCAGCCGGTGAGTGACTTCCAAGGAGTGCGATGGATGCTCGCCGATATGCAAATCCAGACCGAGGCGGCGCGCGGGCTCGTCTATAAGGCAGCCGCGGCAGTCGATGCCGGGCTTGAGGGCAATGAATTGGCGATTCAGGCGGCCATCGCGAAATGCCACGCAACGGACACGGCGATGCAGGTAGCGACGGATGCGGTGCAGTTGTTCGGCGCGTCCGGCATATCCAACGAATATCCGATCAATCGCTATTTCCGGGATGCAAAAGTGTTGCAGATCGTCGAGGGCACCAATCAAATTCAGCGCAATATAATATCGCGGGTTATGCTGCGGTGAAGATGAACGGCTCGGGCATCATCTGGATTCTCGGGCTGCTGACCGCGTTCGGGCCGATGTCGATCGACATGTATTTGCCGAGCCTGCCGCGAATTGCGGAGGATCTCGCGGTAGGGCCTGGGGATGTGCAGCTGACCTTGAGTGCGTTCTTCCTCGGTTCCGCCGTCGGGCAGCTCTTCTATGGTCCATTGTCGGACCGGTTTGGCCGCCGTTCGATGCTGATCGGTGGGATCGCCCTCTATATCGTCACCAGCGCGTTTTGCGCCCTGAGCACAAGTATCGAAGCCTTGATCGTCTTCCGCTTCCTACATGCGCTCGGCAGTGGGGCGGGAATGGTGATCGCGCGAGCGGTGGTCCGCGATCTATTTGATACGGCGGGCGCGGCGCGCGCGCTATCGTTGATGATGCTGGTCATGGGGGTCGCACCGATGTTCGCGCCGCTGGTCGGCGGGCAAATTCTCGCCGTGTTCGGTTGGCGCGCGATCTTTTGGTTGCTCACCGGCTTTGGCGTGATTTGCCTTCTGGCAGTGCTGCTGCGGCTTCCGGAGAGCAATCCGCCGGATCGCCGGATACGGGCCGGGCTCGTCGAGCAATTGCGCGGGTTTGGAGAGATTTTGTCGAACCGCATGGCGCTCGGATGTATCCTCTCGGGCGGTTTCGCGTTTGCGGGGATGTTCGCTAATATCTCCGGCACGCCGTTCGTCTATATCCAGTATTTCGGTGTGCCGGCGGAACATTATGGCTTTCTCTTCGGCCTCAATATCGTCGGCATGATGGCCTGGGCCGCCTTGAACGCACGTTTGGTGGTGGGACGCGGCGCGCGCGGTATGATGCGGACTGGTGTCATCCAGCTTGCCATCGGCGGCGGCTTGCTAGCGGTTTCGGGAGCGACCGGCGCGTTCGGTTTGATCGGGATTGTCGTGCCGCTCTTTATTTATATGAGCTCGCTCAATCCCGTGGCGGCGAACGCGTTGGCGCGAGCGAGCGAACCCTTTCCCAGGCGGGCGGGTGCGGCCGCCGCGATGTTCGGCTCCATGCAGTTCCTTCTCGGTGCCATTGCCGGGACTGCGGTTGGGCAGTTCCATGATGGCACGCCGCTTCCAATGGCGGCAATCATTGGTGCCTGCGGGGTTTTGTCTCTTCTGGCCTATTATTGGTCGGGCAGCGGCGGGAATGATTAAACGACGAACGCTTGCCGCCGGACGCATTGCGCGCAAAAATACCGACTGACGTGTTGCGACAACACAGGAGGAAACGCCATGGACCAGCCCCAACCGCAAGTGATCGAAGGCCCCGAGGCCTGGCATGGACGGGAGATGGCATCCGATCCGCGCTGGCAGTTCCAGCTTTCCAGTGAAGATATCGCCGAGCTTGAAGCCGCGCTCGAAGATTTACGAAGCCGCGGGCTTGCCTGGCGAGAAATGACAACAAAAGACGATTTCCCGCTCGACCGTTTCGCTGAAAAACTTGAACGTGTCACTGAAGAATTGGAAGAAGGTGGGGGCCTGGTAAAAATGAAAGGGTTTCCCGTCGACCGTTTCGACGAGGAAGATCTGAACCGGATTTGGTATGGCGTGTGCCTCAATCTCGGCACGCCCATCTATCAGAACTATCACGGCGAATTGCTGCGCGACATCGTCAATGAACAACAAGACACCGACGCGGTGAACGACAACCGATTGTTCGCCAAGGACGGTAGCGTGTTCCATTCCTCGCGGGCGCGGACCGCGAGCAGCGGTCCGCTGCGCTTTCACACCGACCGGGCGGATGTCGTCGGCCTATTCTGCATCCATCAGGCCGCGAAGGGGGGTATTTCCCAATTGGCGAGCTCCGTCCGGGTAAATAACGAAATTATCAAGCGCCGTCCGGATTTAGCCGCATTGTTATATGATGTCGTCCATCGCTCCCGCCACGGTGAGGAGAAGGACGGGCGGCTCAATACATACGGTATCCCCGTCTTCGGTGTGCGCGATGGCAAATTCACCAGCCATTATTCGCGAACCTATGTGGAGGCGGCACAAGAGCTCGACACGGTGCCGCGGATGAGCGACGCGCAGTGGGAAGCGCTCGACTTGTTGGCGGAAGTCGCGGCGGAAATCTGTATGGAAATGAGGTTTGAGCCGGGCGATATGCAGCTGGTCAACAATCACGTCATCTATCATGCGCGCACCGCTTACGAGGATGGCGCGGACAAGCGTTGTCTAAAACGCATCTGGCTTTCCATGCCGAACAGCCGGGCATTACCGGAAGACCAAGCCGCACTGTGGCGCAATGTTGAGCCTGGGGCGCTTCGCGGCGGGATCGTCCAAGCCTGACGAACCCGCGTTCTCCCGCATTGCCAAATAGCGCGCCGTCGCTAGGATCGCGCCCATGTCCTATGAATCTCTCCGCGACTTCATCGAAAAGCTCGAGCGGGACGGACGTCTGGTCCGTATCGCGCATCCGGTCTCCCCGACTTTGGAGATGACGGAAATCCAAACCCGGGTCTTGGCTGAGGGCGGCCCGGCATTGCTGTTCGAGAATGTCGTGCGCGACGACGGCACACCTTACGGCATGCCCGTCCTCACCAATCTATTCGGCACCGTCGAGCGGGTCGCCTGGGGCATGGACCGGGAGCCGGACCAATTGCGCGAGGTCGGCGAGACCTTGGCCTTCCTGCGCCAGCCGGAGCCGCCCGGCGGATTTCGCGAAGCGCTTTCGCACTTGCCGTTGCTGAAGACCGTGATGGCGATGAAGCCGAAGACGGTCTCCTCCGCGCCCTGCCAAGAGGTGGTGTTGACCGGCGAGGATATCGATTTGTCGTCGCTGCCGATCCAGACCTGTTGGCCGGGCGAGCCGGCCCCGCTCATCACTTGGCCGTTGGTCGTCACTCAAGGCCCCAACCCCGGCGGCAACAAGGCAGATGCATACAACCTCGGTATCTACCGGATGCAGGTGACAGGGCGGGACACGACCTTGATGCGTTGGTTGAAGCACCGGGGGGGCGCCCAACATTATGCGCGTTGGAAAGACGAGAGGCCGGAGCCGCTGCCCGCCGCCGTCGTCATCGGCGCCGATCCCGGCAGTATATTAGCGGCGGTGACGCCGGTGCCGGACACTCTGTCCGAATACCAGTTTGCCGGGCTGCTACGCGGTAAGAAATTAGAACTGGTCGACTGTAAGACGGTGCCGTTGAAAGTGCCGGCCAACGCCGAGATTGTCTTGGAAGGCCACGTCATGCTCGACGAGACCGGTGCCGAAGGTCCCTACGGCGATCACACCGGGTATTACAACTCGGTTGAGCCGTTTCCTGTCTTCCGCATCAGCGCCATCACCATGCGCCGCGATCCCATATATCTCTCGACATATACAGGCCGGCCGCCGGATGAGCCCGCGATCCTAGGCGAAGCCTTGAACGAGGTCTTCATCCCGCTCTTCCAACAGCAATTCCCGGAGATCGTCGATTTTTGGCTGCCGCCCGAAGGGTGCTCCTACCGCATCGCCGTGGTCTCGATGAAGAAAGCCTATCCGGGCCACGCCAAGCGCATCATGATGGGCGTGTGGTCGTATTTGCGCCAGTTTACCTATACGAAATGGGTGATCGTGGTGGATGACGATATCGACGCCCGCGACTGGAAGGATGTGATGTGGGCGATCTCGACCCGCATGGATCCCGCCCGCGATATCACCGTGGTCGAGGGCACGCCGATCGACTATCTGGATTTCGCCAGCCCCGAGGATGGGCTCGGCTCGAAGATCGGCCTGGATGCCACCAACAAATGGCCGCCGGAGACGAAACGCGCCTGGGGCACGGAAATCCGCATGTCGGATACGGTGGTCGAGAAAGTCGATGCCATGTGGAACGACCTGGGGCTGCCGGGGAGCGGCAAGAGCATTTGGAAGTGACCCGAAGGGTCATCCTCGCGTAGGCGGGGATCCAGAACGGACAGGCGGGGTCGATTGGATTCCCGCCTACGCGGGAATGACAAAAGAGGGAGTGTTCCACATGACTGAGAAATCCATCCTGATCACCGGCGCCTGCGGGCTTGTCGGCCATCCGCTCTCGCAGCTGCTGACCGCGCGCGGTGATAAAGTCGTCGGACTTGACCCTGCCAACCCGCCCACCCCCGTCGACGGCATGACCCATATCCAGGAACCGTTCGGCGATTTCGATATGCTGTCGGCGCTACTGAAGGATCACAATGTCGGTAAGATCGTCCATGCGGGCGGAATTTCGGGGCCGATGCTGGCCAAGGACGCCCCGCATCTCATCAATCGGGTAAACCTGATCTCGACCATCGATCTGGCGGAGGCGGCTTATCGCGCCGGTATCGAGCGGTTCGTCTATTGTTCGTCTGGCTCCGCTTATGGGGTGACGCCGGACTCACCGGTGAGGGAAGACACGCCGTTTCGCCCGACCTCGGTCTACGGCGCGACGAAAGCGGCTTCCGACCTGGTCCTCATGGCCTACCGGGACGAATACGATCTTGATGTGGTTGGCCTCCGCTATTCCTCGGTCTACGGGCCGCGCCGCACCACCGATTGCGCCATCCGCACGATGATCGAGGACGCCATGGCCGGGCGCGAGAGCAAGTTCGATTGGGGTGCCGGAGAATTTTGGCCCTTCGTCTATGTCGACGATATCGTCACCGCCACGGCGGCGGCCCTCGATGCGCCGAAGACGCCGCAATATGCCTATAATGTCGCGGGACCGGACATGCCGGCGGTGCAGCGGATCGCCGAATTGGTCTTCGAATCCTTTCCGAATGCCTTAATCGAACTCGGCGCCAACCCGCGCCGGGATAAACGCGGGCGTTTCGATCTCTCCGCGGCCGAGCGCGACCTGAACTGGACTCCAGAATGGGATATCGAGCGCGGTGTGAACGCCTATATCGAGTGGTTCCTCGCGAACCGAGCGAATGTCTGAGCGGGTGTTTGTTTCCGCATGATGGCGGGGAAGACTGCAACGACGTTCAAAACGCGTCATCCTGAGCGTGTCGAAGGATAGCTCTGCGTGAGTGGAGAAAATCGCCATTTGCGCCGCTATGTTTAAAAATCGCGAAACAACCCCATACACAGTATTACAATACCGCTGATTGGGCTCCAAACGTCTGTTTGGCCCCCTCAACCACAGTTGCATTGTCTATTCACTTGTCCAAGAACGAGGCGGCTGTATATCATGAAATAGACAAAATGTCGATATAATTGCTAATACGTTGTTATGGTGGGTTCGCATTTCTAGGTCTTTGCGACCCATCGTGATCGAGCCTCTTGCCCTTTTCCCCAATTCCCGCTTAAACTCCGCGCGCTATGACGAATTTGACCACCATTCGGCTTCTTGGCCTTCGACTTACCGGCCCGGCGTAAACGCGTCGGGGCGTCCGGCTGCTTGGCCGGGCTTGAGGATCAAAGAATAGGTCGAAAGGGATGGTCGGAAGATGATCGTCGAGAATTTACACAGAACAAGAATACACAGGGATCGGATCGAGTTTGCTCGAAATGTTTCCCATGGCACCACGATGTTCACCGCGTTGCGCTTTCGGTTGCGACTTAGCGGCGGCTATCGGGCCTGATCGCGGCTGCCCGATGGCTGTACTTGCGCCGCCCGCAACACACGAAGACAGCACCGTTAGAATACGAATTCAGGAGTAAGACCCATGGCCGTGATGCCAGTTGAGAAATACAAACCGTTTACCCCCATCGATCTGCCGGACCGCACCTGGCCCGGCAAGGTCATCACCAAATCACCGACCTGGTGTTCCGTCGATCTGCGTGACGGCAATCAGGCACTGATCGAGCCGATGGGGCCGGAGCGCAAGCTCAAGATGTTCAAAACGCTCTGCGATATGGGCTTCAAGGAGATCGAGATCGGCTTCCCCTCGGCCTCCGACACCGACTTTGATTTCTGCCGCAAAATCATCGACGAGAACTTGATCCCGGATGACGTGGTGATCCAGGTCCTGACACAAGCCCGCGAAGAGTTGATCCGCCGCACTTTCGAGGCGGTCGACGGTTCCAAGCAGGCCATCGTGCATCTCTATAATTCGACCTCGACCACTCAGCGCCGCGTGGTCTTCAATCAGGACATGGCGGGGATCATGAAGATCGCCACGGATGGGGCAGAGCTGATCAAGGAGCTGATCCCGACGGTGCCAAACACCAAGATCATCCACGAGTATTCACCAGAAAGCTTCACCCAGACCGAATTGCCCTACGCGATGGAAGTCTGCGAAGCGGTGATGGAAATCTGGCAGCCGACACCGGAAAACCGCACCATCATCAATCTGCCGGCGACGGTCGAAGTGGCGACGCCGAATGTCTACGCGGATCAGATTGAGTGGATGCACCGCAACTTCTCGAAGCGTGATTGTGTCATCCTCTCCCTGCACCCACACAATGATCGGGGCACCGGTGTCGCGGCCGCGGAATTCGGTGTCATGGCCGGGGCCGACCGTATCGAGGGCACGCTGTTCGGCAATGGCGAGCGCACCGGCAATGTGGACGTCATTACCTTGGCCATGAACATGGTGAGCCAGGGCGTCGATTCAAAGCTGGATATGAGCAACATGCGGGAGCTGCGCGCGACCGCCGAGTATTGCAACCAGCTGCCGGTCCACCCCCGTCACCCCTATGCGGGCGATCTGGTCTTCACTGCTTTTTCCGGCAGTCATCAGGACGCAATCAACAAGGGTCTGAAGGCAATGGAAAGTTCCAATAGCCAAGTATGGGACGTGCCGTACCTGCCGATCGATCCGCTCGATGTGGGGGCGAATTACGAGGCCGTGATCCGGATCAATAGCCAGTCCGGAAAGGGTGGCATCTCATACATCATGGAGACAGAATTCGGCATCCAGATGCCGCGCGCCTTGCAGGTCGAATTCTCCGGCGCGGTGCAGAAAATCTCCGATACCAGTGGCGAGGAACAATCGCCGGACGATATATGGAAGGCCTTCGATCAGGAGTATCTGAGT
>JABJCS010000368.1 GCA_018665505.1 Alphaproteobacteria bacterium | reverse complement strand
CCCCATTTTGGGCGGAAGGAGCGCATATGGAATTCGCCGGCAAAACATTCGACCCAGACGCGAAAGGCCCGCTTGAGGGTGTGCGCGTGCTGGATATGACACGCCTCGTCGCGGGCAACATGCTCTCGCTGCAGCTCGCGGATTTCGGCGCGGAAGTCATAAAGCTGGAAATGCTGCCGAAGGGCGATCCGCTACGCGCCTGGAATGTCCAAGGCGTGCAGACGAACTGGAAAGTTTATGGCCGCAACAAGAAGAGTGTCTCGCTGAACTTTCGTGAACCCGAAGGATTGGATTTACTTTTACGGCTGGTAGAGACAGCAGACGTTTTCATCGAAAACATGAAGCCGGGACGCATCGAGGAGATGGGAATCGGCCCCGAAATCTTGCTTGAGCGCAACCCCGATCTGGTGATCGCGCGGGTGACCGGATTCGGTCAAACCGGCCCCTATAGCAGCCAGGGCGGATTCGGAACCGTCGTGGAAGCGATGTCCGGGTTCGCCGCCATGAACGGCTTCCCGGACCGGGTCCCGGTTCTGCCCCCGTTGGCGTTGGCCGATATGATATCCGGCCTCTACGGGGCGATGGCGGTTCTGATCGCCTTGCGGGAGAAGGAAGTGAACGGCGGTAAGGGGCAAGTCATCGATCTCTCCTTGCTGGAGCCGATCTTCTCTATACTGGGACCGCAGGCGGCATCCTACAAAGTCAGCGGGGAGATACCCGAACGCGCTGGAAGCGGCTCCAACACCACGTCGCCCCGCAACGCGTACGCAACGAACGACGGCGGCTATGTCGCCCTCTCCGGCTCGATCCAAACCATGGCCGAACGATTGTTCCGGGTGATCGGGCGGGACGACATGAATTCGGATCCAAAATTTAAAACCAACGCGGACCGGGTCGCCAATCGCGCGGAAGTAGACGATATCGTTGGCGATTGGATTGGATCACGCACGCTGGACGAAGTCCTCGAAGTCTTTCGCCGCGAAGGCATCACCGGCGGGCCAATCTATGATATTTCGCAGATTGTCGAGGATCCTCATTTCAAGGAACGAGAAATTATCGTCGATCTGCCGGACGCGGAAATGGGCACGGTCCCAATGCACAACGTCTTCCCAAAACTTTCCGGCACACCCGGTACGTTCCGACGCGCGGCACCCGATCTCGGCCAAGACAATGACGACATCCTCGGCGCGGCCGGTATCGACGCAGATACCCTCGCCGACCTCAAATCCCGTGGCATCATATAGGAGTCCTCACCATGCCCATCCGCGATACAGCGAAACGCACCGACCTGCCCGTTTGGCGTTCCCTGCTCTACGTTCCGACCAACGTCCCCAAATATGTGGATAAGGCGCACACCCGCGGCGCGGACGCCATTCAACTTGACCTCGAAGACAGCGTGCCGAATTCGCAAAAGGCCGAAGCCCGAAAGCTCGTCCAGGAAGCGGCAGAGATCGTCTCACAGGACGGCGCTGATGTGGTTGTGCGCATCAATCAACCGATACGCCATGCGATACCCGACATCGAGGCCTGTATCTCGCCCCGCATCGCTGCTCTGGCTCTGCCGAAATGCAACAGCGCCGGACATATTCAACTCCTTGCGGAGATGGTTGAGGAGCTCGAGGAAGAACGCGGGATGGTATCCGGCCACACTAAGTTTATGGCGATGGTGGAAACAGCCGAGGCCTTCTTCGAGTTGAAGGATATCGCGAAAGCGCATCCGCGCGTCGTCGTACTTATGCTCGGCGGCGAGGATTTTGCACTTTCGCTGCACATGGAGCCGACCCCGGAGACGATGCTCTATCCCAAACAGCATGCGGTCATCGCGGCGCGCGCGGCAGGCATTCTCCCTTATGGTATTATTGGAACCGTCGCCGATTACTCCGACCACAACGCTTATCGCGACATGGTGCGGAAATCGGCCAGGTTCGGCTTCGAAGGTGCTTCCTGCATTCACCCCGCCATCGTTCCGATGCTGAACGAAGGTTTCACGCCTGCGAAGGAAGACGAAGACCTTGCCCGGCGAATTGTCGATGCCTGGGACGAGAACGAAGCAGCCGGCCGGGGTTCCTTTGAGCTCGAGGGCAAAATGATCGATGTTCCGGTGGTATTGCGCGCCCAGCGCGTCATCGCGAAATGCGATGCCATCCGCGCGAAGAACTCTAAGGGGTAGATAACAAACACCGCTTTCCCCGATCGAAGCACGGCGTAGAACCGGGGCCCAGTTTTCGTGAGGCTTCTTACCTGACTAGGTCCCGGATAACGCTAAAGCGTTTCCGGGAAACCCATATCTTTTAAAATCAAAGAAAACGATCCTAACTCAAAACCTCAACGGTTTTCGCCTTGATCAAGTCAAAGTCGATCTCGGCCCCAATGCCAGGCCCGTTCGGAGCGTGGACCAATCCATTCGCATCGACTTCAATGTCCTGAACCAATCCGTATTTTTGCGATGCGTCGGGTAACAACACCTCGAAATATTCACAATTCCGGATCGCCATGATCATATGCAGATTGGCGACATTGTTGTGTGAATTGCCGCCGTGATGAACTTCGTAATTCATCCGGAACCCTTCCGCCATATGCGCCGTCTTCAAGCAGGATGTAAGCCCACCCTTCACCGCGACATCACCCCGCAGGAAGTCCGTCGCTTGATGGACGATCCAAGGCGCGTATGAGGCTGGGTGGCCGCCGGGGGCGTATTCCGTCGCCATGATCGGAATATCCAGTTTCTCTTTCAGCTTCACATAATTCAGGATGTCGTCATCCGCGAGCGGATCCTCGTACCAATAAAAGTTCAACTCCTCAGCCGCCTTGCCGACACGCAATGCTTCTTCGTAGCGATAGGACCACGTGGAATCGAGCATGACACGGTAATCGTCCCCGACACCCTTTCGAACAGCCTTGCAGACCTCGATGTCTTCTTCCCACCGGGTCGGCGGATGAATCTTATATGCCGTCCATCCCTTTCCTTTAATCTCCTGCGCCTCTTCTACATACGCACCTATATCTTGGTGGACGGGTGAGCTGGCGTAGCCGGGGACACTTGAGCGGAAAGAGCCCATTAATTGGTGAACCGGCAAATTGGCGACTTTACCTGCGATATCCCAGAGCGCGATATCGACCGCGCCAATGGCGCGCAGCGTCGTCGATCTATTGAACTGCCAAAGGCCGTGCCAAAGACGTTCGCGGTCGAGTGGGTTTTGCCCCATCACGACCGGCTTTAGATGCTGAATCAAGGACGAGGCATCATGAATGGCGGAGCGCGAAGCCGATCCCAGAAAGGCATGACCTTCGACGCCGTCATCCGTCTTCACCGTTAGCAAACCCAAGTGCGAGCGGCCTTTGAATTCCGCCGTATGGCCGCCGTATTTAGTCGCGGGAATATCGTCCCAGGCAAACAAAGTCAGCGTCACGTCATCGATCTTCATCGCTTCCATCCCTTCCACACCAAATGCATATCGTCGTGTCGATCCTCCTATTGACCTAGGCAGCATCCCCAGAGGATAAACGCGTTGACACACCTTCGAGTCGGCTATAGTTAAGATGTAACGTGGTGATTTGGCCCGACCGGCTTGCGGCCACGTAAAAAAATTGGCTAAAAGGTCGGAGTGTTCGCAAAGAACCCCTGGCCCCCTTTGGTTGGGGGATTTTTATTTGCAGCACGCCGGCCCGTCCAACCTGTAGGAGGTCACAATGGACGGTTCACGCGATTTATATTCGAGCGACTGGCAACCCCAGACGACATTAGTACGCGGCGGTCTTCACCGCTCCCCCCATCAAGAAACCAGCGAAGCGCTCTACCTGACGTCGGGCTTCGTCTATGACACGGCGGAGGAAGCCGAGGCCGCGTTTAAGGGCGACCACAAGCGTTACATATACGGACGCTATGGCAATCCGACCGTCACTACTTTCGAAGAACGACTGCGTCTCCTGGAAGGTGCCGAAGCCTGCAAAGGCACAGCGAGCGGCATGGCAGCCGTCCATGCGGCTCTTATTTGTCAGCTCCAAGCGGGCGATAAAGTCGTCGCTTCCAGAGCCCTCTTCGGCTCCTGCCATTATATCATCAACGAGCTGTTACCGCGCTTTGGTGTCGAGACACATCTTGTCGACGGTACAGATTACGACCAGTGGGAAGCGGCAATCGGCTCCAATGTCACGGTCACTTTTCTGGAAAGCCCTTCAAACCCCACTCTCGAAATTATCGATATCGCACGCGTTGCAGAACTCACACACGCAGCGGGGGGCAAACTCGTCGTCGACAACGCCTTAGCGTCACCGGTGGTTCAAAAACCACTCTCACTTGGCGCCGACGTGGTTATCTATTCCGCGACAAAGCATATCGATGGGCAAGGCCGCAGTCTCGGTGGCGCGATTTTGGGGCCGACGGAAATCGTCGAAGAGAAATTATCGAATAT
>JABJCS010000367.1 GCA_018665505.1 Alphaproteobacteria bacterium | reverse complement strand
GAGGTTCGCCGCGAACTCGATATTCCGGACGATACATTCGCGATCGCAATGGTGGCGCGTCGCGACCCAATGAAGGATCATGAAACCTTTGTGAGCGCCATTAATCTCGTGCCGGGCGCCATTGGAGTTTTGCCTGGCAAGGGAACGAAGGAGCTCCCGGATCAAACAAATTTACGGCGACTTGGCGTGCGCGAGGATATCGAGCGGATTTACGCCGGCTGCGATGTGGTCTGCCTGTGTTCGGCCTTTGGTGAAGGGTTTCCAAATGTATTGGTTGAGGGGATGTCGGCGGGTTTAGCGCCGATCGCGACGGATGTAGGCGACTGTGCACGCATCGTCGGTGATGTGGGTGAAATCGTTCCACCACGCGACGTCAATGCATTTGCAGAGGCGCTCCGAAACTTAATCGGTCTTGGACGTGAAAAGCTCCTTGAAAAGGGGCAAGAAGCCCGACGACGCATCCAGGTGGAATATGCATTGGAGCGTGCGGTCGATACTTTCGATAATGTGTACAAATCGCGGAGCGATGATGAGAAGGCGGTTCATCGGTCGCGGCCGATATTAGCTGTCTCGAGTGCGGTGGTCTCTCGTCTTGCTACTTTTGGCGCACTCATCGCTGCGGCGCGGTTTATCCAAGATCCAGACGAATATGGTGTTTTCGCAGTCCTGACCGCACTTGTAGGCGTCGTGAATGCCGTGGTCTCCGGCGGCGGAGATATGTGGCTGAATAGTTTTACGGGAAGTCTCTCTCGGACAACAGGACAGGCCCCTAGGGTAAGCCAGGCTTATCTCATTATTTGCGGATCATTGGCGTTTTTGATGGCGTCGGGAATCGGCTTAATATTTCTTGTTTCGGCGAACCCTGTCGTCTCCACCTGGCTTGGTGAAATGGCTCCGGGTCTCGCGGTGTCCTTGAGTAAATTTCCGTTCGCGACGATGTTGGCCGTTGTTGGGGCCTCTTTTGCCGGCTTATTCGAGGCGTTGTTGGCAATTCTGAGAGCGGGGAATCGTGTCACTGCTTTCTTCACGTTCCGCGACCTGACGACCCCGGTGATTGTTCTTGCGTTGATCGTTTTGTTAAAGCCAGCCAGTGCCATTGAAATGATGGCTGTTTATTGTGCCGTCTGGGGCACGGTGTTTGCGCTCGCATTCTTCTACATCAAGGGCGCGTTGAGCGTTCTCCCCAAATTGGTTTCGATCAGCGCGCGTAGATGGCTGAGTCTGCTGCGTCATACGGCAGGTTTGATTTACGGTAATTTCGGATCTCGGTTATCGATTCACATTGATGTACTGGTCTTGGCAAATTTGGTGAGTATTGCCTTCGTTGGAGAGTACCGGGCCGCTGCGCAATTCGCGATTGGCTTCATGGTGGTGCAACATTTCGTTTTTCTGAGCCTACCTTGGCAAATGCGCCGAACGTCGCAATCCGGCGAGAAAGGCCCTGGCTACGCTTGGGTGATATTGCAGCAACGTACTTTATTGTTAGTGGCTAGCGCTGCATTCGTTTTGCTTTGGATATTCGCGGAAGAACTCCTTGGCTTGCTTGGAGAGAGATTCGTCGCGGTTGCTGATATTTTTCGTATTTTCTTGATGATCCGGTTCATTGACCTTCTCTGGGGTCCAAATCACGAAATGCTGGTCAGTAACGGTTATACCGTGCGGGATGCCCATGCGAATATTGTTGCTTTGCTGGTCTGGGGGGCGGTGTTCGGGTTTTGTCGGGTGGGAGAAATTGAGGCAGTGGTTGCAGCGGTCAACGCCACGGCTCTTGCGGCATTCGCGGGGCAAGCGACTCGATATAGGATGCTTTTGATAGCTGGTTTGGTGCCCGTCATGGGTCATCGCTTGGGACCAGCGTTGCCCATCGCCCTCACAGGCGGCGTAATAACCCTGAGTTACATTATCATATAAGAAATGATGTTAGTTGCGGCGTTGCTGCTCGCCTATCGGGACCGATTGGATCGGAGAGGAGGGTAACCCCACGGTATCCTGCGCATGCGCGACCGTTATTGTGATCAATGAGCCGCCGAGTGCTCGGCGCTCGATTTGCACCGTTGCTGCGCGACCCGCTCTGGTAAACGTTAAAACACTTATGGCGGACTGTACCGTCATGATGGGCGACCATTCGAAGCGCGGCATCTCTGCGGTGAAAAAAGCGTACGCTTCGGTGGCAGAGACAGTGCTGATCATGAACAACCGTCCGGTCCAATCATTCTTCCCGCTGAGGATCAATGATCGTTCGGCATCGAGTTCCGCATCCTTAGGAATCGGGACGTCAGAAACCGGCCTAAACATCTGTACGGTGCCAGCCGGTGTTCCCGTGGATTGGGTTGGGCTTAGACGTTCGTTTTGTGCGCAGCCACCGATGAGGGCCATAATACTAATAATGGCGATACTTGATGCCTGAATGGGAGACTTCATCATGGCTTTAAATTATCATATCGGGAGTCCCTCACAACAATTTATCACAGTTGGTGCATATATTGCGGCGGTATTTTTGATTTCTATTCATTCAATCCCGGTCGTTTTGTGATCAGAAAGGTAGATATGAATAAATTCTAGGGGCTGTCCCAGATAACCGAGATTAGAGGTTATCATGGTATCCATGCGCAAGAGCCGTCTGAGCAGATACAGGCAGGATCGTCTGATCGAACATTTTGTTGCTGGCACGACGGCCCGGACAGCTGCCAGTTTATGTG
>JABJCS010000366.1 GCA_018665505.1 Alphaproteobacteria bacterium | reverse complement strand
GTGCTAGTTTGCAGGAACTTGAAATCGAATCACTTGATGTGGTCGAAATAATTTTCGCCATCGAAGAAAAATTCGATATTCACGTTCCCTTCAATGCCAACGACCAAGACTTGGAATTCGATACGGTCGGCGATGTCGTGAAGGCCGTTGAGAATTTGATCAAGGAAAGCGACGGCGCGGCGGACTGAGCTGCGCTCGACGAACTTCCGTCAATTTAAAGAGTATTCGTATGAATAGAGTGGTTATTACCGGTCTCGGGGTGATCTCCGCTGCTGGCCACAATGCTGCGGACTTCTGGGATAAAGTGAAGAACGGGCGGTCCAGCATCGGCAAAATTACGACTATTCCAACGGATACGCTGACGGTTCGGATCGGCGCGGAAGTCGCAGGATTTGAACCGCAAGAGTATTTCGAAAAGCGACAGCTTGGGATGCTGGATCGCTTTTCGCAATTCGGGTTGGTTGCGGCGCGCGAAGCTGTGGCGGATTCCGGTGTTTCCTTTGAAGGCGAAGCGGGTGAACGTTCCGCCTCGATCATTGGATCGGGTGTTGGTGGCCAAACCACGCTGGATGCGAGCTATTGGGCGATATACGCCGAGAAGAAGACGAGGGTTCATCCCTTTACGGTGCCCCGTTTGATGATCAATGCGGCGACCAGTCATATCACGATGGAACATGGGATCAGAGGGCCGGCTTTTTCGGTCGCCAGTGCGTGTTCTTCCGCAAATCATGCGATGGGCCAAGCGTATTTGATGGTTCGTAGTGGAATGGTGGACGCGGCGGTAACCGGCGGCGCGGAAGCGACGATAACCGTTGGCACAATGAAGGGCTGGGAAGCCTTGCGCGTCATGGCGAGCGATACGTGTCGTCCCTTTTCCAAGGGCCGGAATGGCATGGTTCTTGGCGAAGGTGCGGCGGTATTTGTTTTCGAATCCTTAGAGAAAGCGAAAGCGCGGGGCGCGAAGATTTATGCGGAAGTCGCAGGTCACGGATTGAGCTCTGACGCCATGGATATCACTTTGCCGGACGTAGGCGGCGCAGCGCGAGCGATTGCCGGTGCATTGAAGGATGCAAAGCTCAATCCCGAAGACGTTGACTATGTAAACGCTCATGGGACGGGCACCGCAGCAAACGACGTGACGGAAACCAAGGCGCTTAAGCAGGTATTTGGTGATCACGCATCGACTCTGCCTATATCTTCGACGAAATCGATGATCGGACATGCGTTGGGCGGTGCCGGGGCTCTGGAGCTTGCGGCCGTTGTCTTGGGGATGCGTGACGGAATAGCACCGCCGACGGCGAACTACGTCGAACGCGATCCGGAATGTGATCTCGACTACATTCCGAATGAGCCGCGGGAGATGGAGATTAATGCCGCCATTTCGAATTCCTTTGCGTTTGGCGGATTAAATGCCGTGATGGCGCTCAAGAAATATTCATAACCTAATCTGTCAGAAGGTGGCTGTCCGCCATTCTTCCAATACGTCCCCGTCTACCTCACGAGATTGATGGCGTTCTTTTAGGTCGTTGAACTCCGATACGTCGGTCAACCGCGCCAGCGCCCATACGGCCATCGCCCGGACGAGGGGAGAAGGGTCGTCGAGAAGAATTGTTACTTCACCCGCAAGTGAGCGATCGCCTGTGTTGCCGGCCGCGATCAATGTGTTCCGTATAACGCGATCTCTTCCTGTGCGTTTTACCGGTGATTTACTGAACATGCGGCGAAACTCCCCGTCGTCCAATCGAAGGAGGGTCGAAATCGCGAGTCCTTCTAGATTATCGCGAGGGAGAAACTCGGGTTCAACGGTCGTTCGGGCAAATTTATTCCACGGACAGACGGACAAACAGTCATCGCACCCATATATCCGTGTCCCCATCGCGGTACGAAATTCCGGCGCGATATGCCCCTTATGTTCAATCGTAAGGTACGAAATGCATTTTCGCGCATCCAATTGATAGGGAGCGGTGAATGCGTTCGTTGGACAAATATCGAGGCATTTGCGGCATGTTCCGCAGCGATCAGGCTCTGAAGTGTCTGGAGTTAGTTTGAGGGTCGTATAAATCTCGCTCAAGAATAACCAAGATCCGAATTCGCGTGAGACGACGTTGGTATGCTTCCCCTGCCAACCGATACCGGCCCGTTGTGCGATCGGCTTTTCCAATACCGGCGCGGTATCGACAAATACCTTCACGTCGCAGTCGAAGGTCTCGCACATCCAGCGACCGATCCGCTTCAGACGTTTTTTCATTACGTCGTGATAATCACGATTGCGCGCATAAACAGAGATATTTCCTTGGCAATTTTCTTTGAGCTCGTCCAAGCGCTCGTGTGGCAAATGATCGGGCCCGTAATTGACCCCGAGAACGATGACCGTCTCGACCTCCGGCCACAAACTCCGCGGCGATTTACGTCGATCCGCGTGTGTTTCTAACCACCCCATATCGCCGTGATAACCACGCTCAATGAATGTCTCCAATCGTTCGCCGCTCCGATGTCCGATATCCGGATCCGCGAAACCGACGATATCGAATCCTTCGGCCGAAGAGCGTTCTTGGATTTCGCATTTGATTTGATCGGCGGAATTCATCCTCTTCCGCGATACGGCGCGACGCCGGTTTCCGGTACCCATAAATTCTGCGGAAGGTCGCCGCATTGATAGAAAATATCGATGGGGATGCCGCCCCGAGGATACCAATACCCCGCAATTCGGAGCCATTTTGGGGCAAGCAGAGCGCTCAAGCGTTTGCCGATTGAAACCGTGCAATCCTCGTGAAATGCCGCATGGTTTCGAAACGACGCCATGAAGAGTTTCAGTGATTTGCTCTCCACAATAGATTGGGCGGGAGCGTAATCAATTACGAAATGCGCGAAATCCGGTTGTCCGGTAACCGGACATAACGAGGTGAATTCCGGGCAGGTAAAGCGGATCAAATAGTCCGCATCTTCGTGGGGATTCTGAACGGCCTCTAGTGTCGCGTCTTCAGGTGATTGTGGTGCCTCGACCGAGTGGCCGAGTTGCGTGAGATCATTGTGCTTCATATCGGACATAGGCGGCATGTTAGCGGAGGACGAGTGGCCCCGTCACGTGGCTTCGTATGGGTGCAGGAGGCAACAATCACCATACGAGTAAAACCGGTAAGCTTGTTCGATCGCGTGAGCGTACGCGGATTTCATCCTCTCCGTGCCGCTAAATGCGGAGACCAGGACAAACAATGTAGATTTAGGGAGGTGAAAATTGGTCAGGAATAGGTCCACGGCCTTAAAGCGATATCCAGGCGCGATAAACACGTCGGTTTCACCTTCGAATGGGAGAATTTCTCCATTGTCTTGCGCTGCGGTTTCAATCAGTCGAAGAGACGTTGAGCCGACCGCAACGACGCGACCTCCCTGTGCCTTGGTTTGATTAATTAACGCTGCTGTTTCAGCCGATAAGACACCGTATTCGGCATGCATGCGGTGATCTTCAATCGACTCGCTCTTAATCGGCAGAAAGGTACCAGCGCCAACATGAA
This sequence comes from Alphaproteobacteria bacterium, assembly GCA_018665505.1. Next base: position 2,399 of record JABJCS010000366.1, on the reverse strand, counting down.
GCGTGACGTAGGTGCGTTCAATGCCGTGGGTATTGAGCGCTCCGAAGAGGTTGTCGGTAAAGTGAAGTCCAGCGGTGGGCGCTGCGACCGCACCGGCATTACGAGCATATATCGTCTGGTAGTTCTCCCCATCCGCCGGTCGATTACCGTCAGCGCGTTCGATATACGGGGGAAGGGGCATTTCACCATGTGTGTGAAGCGCGTCCATCAAGGCGTCGGTCGTCGATGTCATCTCCAACAGAACTTCACCGCCATCACGCTTTTCGAGTAACGCCGCTGAAAACCCGTCAGCGAAATCAATTGTGTCACCGACGCGCAACCGCCGTCCGGGACGGGCAAACGCGTACCATTGGTTTCCATCCGCGGGTTTATGAAGAGTCACTTCAATATTGGCTTCGCCGCGTTTGCCGTGAAGCCGCGTGGGAATCACGCGGGTATCGTTCAGGACCAGCAGATCGCCTGGTTGCAAGAGGCTAGGGAGGTCCAGCACTTCTCCATCTCGCAGACGGTCCGGAAACACCTCAAGAAGGCGCGATGAATCGCGTGGAAAGGCGGGTTCTTGGGCGATCCGCTCAGTCGGCAGATCGAAGTCGAAGTTGTCAGTGCGCATTCGGAAGCCTGGAGACCTATCGTTGCTTCTGCAATTCACGCCATACCCAGGGAGTATCGAAATTTCCTTTCCAAAGGCCGTGTTTCTTTGCTTTTGCTTGCGTCTGGATTCTTGCGAAACGCGGTTCCGTACTGAGCGCCCAGCCCGTATGGACCATATTCTGCGACAGGTCGAAACCACCGGCTTCGCACGAACCGATCATGCAGGATTTTTGTTTCGTGCTGCCACTGCATTTAACGTTCGAGCCGGCGGTCAAATCCATTAGCGCGGTTTTGGCGATATGGCCGCAGTCGTAATCGCGGCCGTTACCATGTTTGCAAATTTGCCCGATTTCCGGTGCATCGATGCCTTTAAGGCAATATGTGGTTTTACCAACACGGATCTTGTCACCGCTGAGCACTTCAAATGACGTTGCGCTGTCGGCGGAGAGGGTTTGTACGTCCATCAAAAAAACGAACGTGAATATTACAGGGATAAGTGCCGTTCTAACTGTTGAGGTAATGCTCGAGAAGGTCGATGACCGCATTCTTTGTTTCCTCCTCCAAGCCGGCAAATCCATCCGTCTTTAAAAAGACCGCCTCAAGTTCGCTTGGTCGTTGTGCATAGTTGATGATTGAGCGCGCTAAGTCTTCACCGACAATCGCTGTTAAATCGTCAGAAAAACTCTTCAGCGCTTTGCGCGTCGCATCGTCCATAAACTCATTCAAGCATTGTGGAGCCGTTCAATCCAGATGTTCAATTATTGCTGCATTCGCACCGAATTTGGCCATTGTTGTTTCGGGACCCGGCGCACGTCATAGTGCGATCAACGTTAATAATCTGATAACTTGTGAGAGCGACACTTTGGTTGACTTTTCGCTATATGATTATCTCGCGATAGCCGCATTTTTTCTCTTATGGGCAGGATACAGCCGCTATTCGGGGAATTTGTCCGCCGGAAGAGTAAACCTCGTTTCTGCAATGGCGGATCGTCGGCAGGCCTGGATGGAGCAAATGTTGACGCGCGATAACAGAATTGTCGACATTCAGATTTTACGCAGCCTCGGCGGTAGCGCGTCGTTTTTCGCGTCCACCTCGATTCTCGTGTTGGCGGGATTGATCGCTGTCTTGGGCGCAACAGATAAAGCCATTGAATTGCTACGTGACTTTCCCTTTTCGATCTCCGTGAGCCGAGAATTATGGGAAGTAAAAGTAATGACGCTCATCGTTGTGTTTATATACGCGTTCTTCAAATTCGGTTGGGCTATGCGGCAACTGAATTACTGCTCGATTATGGTGGGGTCAGTCGGCTCTAGTGACATTGTGACGGAAAACGACCGCGAGAGAGCGAAAAATGCGGAGAATGTAGCCACCATCGCATCGGTGCATACAAATCAAGGCATTAGGTCTTATTACTTTGGCCTGGCATTGCTCGCATGGCATATCCATCTGTTCGCTTTGATCGCATCAACGTTGACCGTCGTTTTGGTACTATATCGGCGTGAATTTGATTCGCGTACCTTGCGTTTGATCGTCATGGATCAATCGGATAAGCAGAGAAAAAAATGAACGAACACGGCCTTAACAGCCTTCTCACTGTGGAAGAAATGGCGCGTGCCGATGCCATGGCGATCGCCGCCGGCGTTTCCGGAGAAGCGTTGATGGAAGTCGCGGGAAAAGCAGTCGCGGATACGGCATTGCAAAGCGGATTTGAGCGCATCGCCGTCTTGTGCGGACCGGGGAACAACGGTGGCGATGGTTTCGTGGCGGCACGGTATCTTCGCGATGCCGGGAAGCAGGTTCGACTCGG
>JABJCS010000365.1 GCA_018665505.1 Alphaproteobacteria bacterium | reverse complement strand
TCGGCCGCATTCGAGCAGGCAATTTCACACGGCATCCGTTTTTGGCGACGGCAGTCAGCTGGCGGTGCCAACGTGAAACCAAAGCGTGTCTTAGTGGACTTGCTGGTCGATCACCCGGTTTACTACCTCGGCAATCTGATCCTTGGGAAGTATCTGGAATTGACCCGCGGATTGAAACCATGGGCACTGGTATCCAGTGCAACGGATCAAAAAATAATTCTATTAGCACGCAGTTTCGGAATCGAGCAATTCACGTTCGTGCGCGATGAGGCCGCGAAAGACGTCCGCCCGGAAGCGGTGCAGATTATCGCACAATTGGAAGGGCTAACCGGTCATGAGTTGCGACGCCGGGTCTTGGGGTTGAACGTGAACGGTTTGCCGGTCGGCGATCTTCTCTATGACACTTATTTGCGGGAAACCCGTCAGGTAACGATGCACGAGGTCGATGACGATTTACGGGCTTATGTTGCGCTTATGCTGAATTACTATGCGCTCTTTGATCGCCTATTGCAGGACGAGGAAGTAGGTGCCGCAGTTATGGGACATCTGGTCTATCTCCGTTTTTGTATTTTGGCTCGGTTGGCGGCAGAGCATGGGGCGGATATTTACGCGCGCTACGGCGGTAAGGGGATGCGTATCCAACGCCGTCAGGGTGTGGAGGCGGCGTCGGATGTGATGACCAGAATCATACCGGGTCATATTGATCGAGTTTTGAGGGAAGAGGGTGAGGCCGCCATCCGAACCGCTGAAGAGACACTGCATCGACGTATGGGCGGCAGCGGCAATGAGTTCGAGTATCTGAATGAAGAGGGATATTCGCCGGAGCGGCGCAAAATATCGACCCAGGAGCTCGGCCGGTCGATGGGGCTTGATGTTGAGCGACCGAAAGGATTGCTCATGCTGCATGCTTTTCCCGACGCTAATCATTTCTCGCCGGGGCTTCTATTTGATGATTTTTACGATTGGTATATCCAAACGCTTGAGGTCATGCGCGATCAGCCGGAGATCGATTGGTTGGTAAAACTTCACCCAAACTTGGCGCATTACACCGACGATCTGGAGCCAGCGTCGAGAGCCTATGCGATCGCACGCGATGTGGCGCACATTCATGTGGTCCCTGAAGGTTTGAATACGGCGAGCCTCGCGCAGTTTGCGGATTTTCTGATTACCGTTAACGGCAAGGCGGGTCTGGAGTTTGCCGGTTGCGGTATGCCTGTCATCTTAGGGGGGCGCGGTTTTTTTGCTGGCAATGGCTTTAGCGAGGAACCGCAAACTGCGGATACCTATTTGGAGGCGATAAACCGAGGGCCGCAAATGAGCCAGGACGAGACACAGCAGACGCGGGCCCTGATCGCGAACGATCTTTTTTATCGCAGGTTTATCGTTGATTGCAGGTACCTGCCGGACACACCGTACAGCTTCTGGAAACCGTTCGATGAGGGTGCTTTCTGGCGTGGCTATGTCGAGGCATTGGGAAGCGGTGGTATCGCGGAGGACCCGCTCTTCCAGGCGATGGGTAGGATGCACGATGAGAATTCCGACACGTTTCTGCGCCCGGCCTGATAGGCTGTCGGCGGATATCTGTTGTAGGAGAGCGCCATGGCCGATCGACCAAAGACTGTCCTGACCCATCGGGTTTTTCCGGAAACCGTCGCGATGCTCGAGGATTGGACTGATGTCATCACCAATGATGGCGAATCCTCGCTGTCTGAGGACGAAATCATAAAACGGTGTCGTGACGCTGACGCCATGATGGTGTTCATGCCGGACTCAATCGACGATGATTTTCTCGCGCAATGCCCAAAATTGAAGATCGTTGCCTGTGCGTTGAAAGGCTATGACAATTTCGACGTCGAGGCCTGCACCGGGCGAGGCGTGTGGGTCACAATCGTGGATGATTTGTTGACCGTGCCAACTGCTGAGCTTGCGATCGGTTTATTGATTGGAATTGCCCGACACGTGATGATCGGCGACCGAGATATTCGCGCCGGACGCTTTACCGCATGGCGGCCGACGCTCTATGGGATGGGGCTTGCCGGGCGGACAGTCGGCATCGTTGGAATGGGCCGAGTCGGGCAGGCCATCGCTCAGCGGCTGCAAGGATTCGATGCCACTGTTCTCTATGCGGACGACCAAGCACTCGATCCGGTGACCGGCGCGTCATTGCATCTCAAACGTGCTGGATTTGAGGAGCTGATTTGCCGCGCTGACTATATCGTCCTAGCCACGCCGTTGACGGCGGAGACGCTGCATATGATCGATAGAGGCGCTATCGACATGATGAAGCCGGGAGCAATTTTGGTGAATCCGGGGCGCGGTTCCGTCGTTGACGAGATGGCTGTGTCCGACGCATTGGCTGACGGTCAGCTTGCAGGATATGCGGCCGATGTTTTCGAGTTTGAAGATTGGGCTCGACTCGACCGGCCACAGGAAATTCCACAGACATTGGTGGCGCAACCTGAGAAAACGCTCTTCACGCCGCATATCGGCTCGGCCGTCACGGATGTCCGAAAAGCCATCGAAGCAGAAGCGGCCACGAGTATTCTGGAAGCGTTGAGAGGGGGGCGCCCGACTGGCGCGGTCAACGAGATTTCGTGATCACGGAGTCTTGCGTGGATTTACGAAGTCGTCTTGAGGCATAAATTATTGAAACGTCTGCACCAGATGTCAGGGAAAAGGGATTTAGTCATGCGCAAATTTTTGATCGGAAGCGCCATTGTCGCGGTAAGTATGATGGGCGCTGCTTCACTATCTGCTCAAGACAAGAAGGAAGTGCAGATCACTGCTACAGACCTTGGTGAAGGCATTCATATGCTGGTCGGACAAGGTGGGAATATTGGTCTGTCGGCGGGACCGGACGGTGTTTTCATGATCGACGATCAATTTGCGCCGCTAACGCCGAAAATATTAGCGGCCGTCGGGAAAATTTCCGAAGAGCCGATCCGCTTTGTCCTTAATACGCATTGGCATTTCGATCACACGGGCGGAAACGAGAATCTTGGTAAGGCCGGTGTGGCCATCGTTGCCCACGACAATGTGCGCAAACTAATGAGCGCCGATCAATTTCTGAAAGCTTTTGGGAAAAAGATTCCAGCAGCACCAGAGGTGGCGTTACCCATCGTAACATTCTCAGATGGTGTCACCTTTCATTTAAATGGCGAGACCATTCGGATTTTTCACGCTCCGGCCGCGCATACGAATGGCGACTCCGTGGTTCATTTCGTCGATGCAAATGTCATCCATATGGGCGATACATACTTTAATGGGCGCTATCCGTTCATTGATTTCCAGCACGGCGGCTCGATCGACGGTGTGATTAAAATTGCCGACAAAGTGATTGCGATGGCGGGCCCGAAGACGAAAATCATACCGGGGCATGGCCCGCTTTCGAATAAAGCCGAATTGATCGCTTATCGAAATATGCTCGAGAGTATCGGCAAGCGTATCGCCGCTGCCGTCGCCGGCGGTAAGAAATTGGAAGATCTTTATGCGGCCAGCCCGACGGCGGAATTCGATGCTGATTGGGGCAATGGATTTCTTAAGCCGAAGAAGTTTCTCGAACTCGTATACACGGGGATGAAGAACTAACTTTTAACGGTTTCCCTTGGCCGCGCGGTGGCGGGTCGCCCAATTCACGGCCTTGGTGTCGTTGGGTGCTTGGCCGTAGCGGCCTTCAAGAAAGATCTCGATCATCTCTCTCATCGCCAAGAGATGCCCGTTTTCCGCAGCTTGTTTCGTCCATCTGAAGGCTTCGGCATCGGATTTCTCGACGCCGAGCCCTTCCGCATAATAGCGGACCATATCAAACATCGCGACGGAGCTGCCGAGTTCCGCCGCTTTGCGGGTTTGCGGCACAGCTTCCGCATGCCGTCCCATCATCGTGAAGATGAGGGCGGCCGATTGATATGAGGGTATGTGATCCGGGCGTAGCGCAATCGCGCGCTTGATCGGCGCGATAGCGTCGTTGTAACGGCGCACGAAACCGAGCGTTCCGGCATAGTCGTATTGCGCGGCCCAATCGTTCGGGCGTAGCTGGGCGATCGTGCCCTGCACTTCGCTCGCCTCGGCGAAGGCTCCGTGCTCGATGAGCGTTTTGGCGAGTAACTTCAAGACTTTTGGATCATCCGCATTCTGTTCGGCTGCGAGCCGGCATATTTCGATGGCGCGGTGATCTTTGCGTTGTGCGCATTCGGTGACCAGATTGCTCTGTGCCGACGCGGAGTGCATGGCACATGATATCAGTAAAACGAGAACGGCATTCCGCCAAGTTTGTGTCATGAATTCATCCTAACTGACGATGAGCCGATCAAGCCATCGATACGCGATAACGATTTTTTCACTTGTCCGCGACCGTCGCTTCCGTACGCTCATTGTAACATGTGTTGAAATTGAAAGTTTTCGGGAGGCGGTAAATGGCTAGTGGTGAGAAGGTTCTGATTGTGGGAGTGGGGAGCGGGTTGAGTGCTTCGATGGCGCGGCTTTGCCATAAGGAAGGCATGAGCGTCGCCTTGGCGGCACGAAACGTGGACAAGATGAGCGCACTCGCGGCGGAGACGAATGCGAAAACATATGCTTGCGACGCGAGCGATCCGGCGGCAGTGGAAAAACTGTTCCAGGACGTCAATGGAGATATCGGGGAGCCCGATTTGGTCGTCTTCAATGCCAGTGCCCGTGTACGAGGCGGTGTGCATGAAATTGATCCAATTGCCGTGCAAAAGGCTATCACTGTGACCTGTTATGCTGGCTTCCTCGTCGGCCATCACGCCGCGAAGCAGATGCGCGAGCGAGGTAGCGGCACAATTTTATTCACCGGCGCATCGGCTAGTGTGAAGGGTTATCCCAACTCATCGGCTTTCGCGATGGGTAAATTTGGGCTTCGCGGTCTCAGTCAAAGCATGGCTCGAGAATTGGCACCGCAGAACGTGCATGTCGCGCATTTCGTGATCGATGGTGGTATTAACGCGGGCCCAGGCGACGAAAGGGCCGCGAAGCTTGGAGAAGACGGCACGTTGGAGCCGGATGCGATTGCGGAGACCTATATGCATATCCACCGACAACACCGCAGCTCTTGGACATGGGAAGTGGAATTGCGGCCGTGGGTGGAGAATTTCTAAGACGGAAGCTCGGCCTTGCTTGTTAGTGCTCGTAGAATTCGATTTGCCATTCCATATCGTCGTCGGTGAGCGGGTATTCATTTCCGCCCCGTGCCCGGAGGAGTGAATTAGGCCGTACCTTCGCGACTTTTCTTTGTAGCTGGACCGCCATACGCATCGTCATGCCGGCTTTCCAGCAAAGGGAAGTCACGGCCTTGCCACTACCGGAGCCGAGCATTTTCGTCACGATTTCGGACGGCAGACCGGACATATGGGATATCGCGTAACGGGTGAAGTGGCTGTCGTTGACGTCGATGGCTTTCTTGACGACGTCTTCCGTAAGTTTCCCTTGTTTGAACAGTTTCTCCGCGCGGTCCATCGCTTTTTCTCTCGCGGTGTCGGTTTCCGTGTCCAGAAGTTCGTTGGAATCGATGCGTTTGCGAACCTCCATTCGCATTTCGTCAACCGCCTTTTCTTCGACATCGTTGTTTTCGATCAGGCGCTCGAACAACGCGGCACTCACGAAACTTGCAATCCGGCGCATGGTTCTGACTGGCAGGTTACCGCGGTCGACGAGGGTCGGATGCCATTCCTCATGACCCTCCGCTTCGATTGCAATCATGTCGATGGTTTTCTCGCTGATCTTAGCGCTCTTATTTTCCAACAGCGCGGGAATGGCGTTCTCGTCACCGCTTTCGATGATGGCGTCGACCACTTCTTGCGGGAGCTCCTTGCGCTTGGCGATCGATGTCATCGCACCGCTCTCTATTCCCAATGCCACGATTTCAAGCAAATCCTTATCGCTCAATAGCGGTGAGTATTCGAGAACAGGGGCCGAGACGACGGATTCCGCATCTTCCGCCAAACGGCGCACAACGTTCTTCGGAACATTTCGAGCGTGTTTGATTTCATCGGAGACGATGGCGCGGACGTCTCGCATCTGATCGCGCGCCAAAGTGTCGAGAATATCGAGTGCCATCTTCGATAGCTTGTCTTGTTGATCGGCTGAAATGTCCGGCAATAGACGCCCAAGTTTGTGGGCGACCTCCTTGCGGACTTCTTCGTCCGGATCCTTTGCCAGGATAATATCGGCTTGCAGGGGCGTGCCGTCATTATCGGCAATTTCGCGGCGAACTAGGGGATCTTTGTCATTGGCGAGGAAATATAGAATTTCCGGCTCGATATCCTCATGCATAGCGAGGTCGCGCCGATCCGCGACATCGCCATTCTCAAGGATGATCTTTGCCTGATCGTAACTTGGCCGTTTCCCTTTCGGCTTTTTCTTACGCTTCTTGCGTCGCCGCTTCCCTAAAACCCAACCGAGCATTTTCGTATATCGCCTTGATCAATTTTGTGGTTTCAAGTGCAAATTCGATGCCGCGTACGAACGAGGCGCTGTCATTAAATCCTCTGAAAGGGCGACTTGGCAATGCTATGTGTTCAGGTGGACGACGACTATTTTATAGCTTCCATGACCTTGCCGATCAGGCCGTCCGTGCTTTTTTGTTTGATCCAACGGAAAACGGCGACGAGATCAAGTTCGCGGTCGAGCCAGACGATGTTCTGACCCGCACCTAGGGCGAAGAAACTGGATGCCGGAGCGCTTGGAAAGAGAGTGCGCCCGGTGTTGAGCCACCACATAAAACCGTAATTGGGATTACACGGAGATGGCTCGCACAGAGCGTCGACCCAACCTTCGCCCATGATCCGCTGACTGCCCCATCGTCCATGATTGAGAATGAGCGATCCGAACCGTGCGTGATCGCGGCTGGAAATCCACAATCCGCCGCCCCAATGCGCGCCACCTGGGACCGATTGCATTTGCTTGCCGTCGATTTCCACCCATGAATTCTCGTAACCGTGCCATTCCCAGGTATCGCTGGCACCAATGGGATCCATGATGGATTCCTTCAGCACTTCAGGCAGCGGCCGACGGAAGACCTGCATCAAGGATAAGGCCAGCCGGTTCACCCGTACGTCGTTGTATTCGTAAAACGTACCGGGTTTTTGCAGATCACGGTGCGTGCCTTTCTTCGAATTGTCCGCACCGGCACCGACGACTCTGTTTCGGTCGACCAGGTCGGGTTTGTCCCACAACGTGCCTTCCCATTCGCTGGCTTGCTGCAGGAGATGACGCCAGGTGATGTCGCGGTTCTGCGTCGATTCGAACCCGTCATCGAGGGCGTAATTTCGCATCGGTTCATCGATGTTCTTGATCAACCCTTTCTCTACGGCGAACCCAGTAAGGACGCCGAGATAACTTTTCGTCGCGCTGAAGGTCATGTCGACGCGTTCCGTATCGCCCCAAGATGCGGCGAGCTTCCCGTGACGTAGCACCAAACCGTTAGGATCGCCGCGTGGTTTTGTCGGGCCCAAGAGGCCTGCCCATTGTTCGGGCTCAGCGTTACCCGCCACGGACAGAAGACCTTTGGATAAACTGCGGTCCGCGTCGGCTTCCTCGTCGCGGTGAAACTCGACGGTTGCCGCAAGGGCTTCGGAATCCATGCTGACGATGCTCGGGTCAATCACATCCCACGTAGCGTCCGACCAAGTTTTCGGTCCAGAGTCATTCATTCTATTTTGCCTCTTTGCCGCATTCAGTTGCGTGTTGGGTCTAAAACTAACTCATTGATACGTAGAATGCCATTAACCGTAATTGCGCAGTCCTGATGGCGCGACAGCCTTGTGACGGATGAAATCACCGTGTTATCGTTTTTTTTCGGAAACTAGCGATACCGATAGAATTATCGTTCGGTGTTCATCGTTCGTAGGAACGGGAAAAGTAAATAGGGAGTTCAAATAATGAATCGTTTCGTGCTTTCCGCGCTTGGCGCGGTTGCGGCGGTTGCGGTCACGGCGGGTTCTGCCGCTGCGGCTAGCCCGACATTAGATAGTGTTAAAAAACGAGGGCAGCTGGTCTGCGGTGTTAATACAGGTCTTGCCGGCTTCGCAGCGCCTGATGATAAGGGTGTCTTCAAAGGTTTTGACGTCGACTATTGCCGTGCAATGAGTGCGGCGGTTTTTGCCGATCCTGATAAGGTCACTTATAAGCCGTTGACCGGTAAGACCCGGTTCCCGGCATTGCAATCTGGCGAGATCGATATTCTGTCCCGCAATACGACGTGGACATTCAAACGTGATGTGAATCTCGGCTTCGAATTCGTCGGTGTCACATATTACGATGGTCAGGGCTTTATCGCTCGCAAAGACCTCGGTGTGAAGAGCGCCAAGGAACTCAACGACGCTTCGGTCTGCATCCAGACCGGTACGACGACCGAGCTCAATCTCGCGGATTACTTCCGTGCGAATAAGATGAAGTTCAAATCCGTCGTTGTCGAAGACGCCGCGGAAGCCCGTCAGAACTATGCGGCAAATCGTTGCGACGTTTACACGACGGATCGCTCCGGTCTTGCAGCACAACGTTCGGTTCTGAAAGACCCAGATGCGCATATGGTCCTGCCGGAAATTATCTCGAAAGAGCCGCTCGGCCCGGTCGTGCGCCACGGAGATAACACTTGGGGTGATATCGCGCGTTGGGTTCGCAATGCGTTGGTCGTCGCGGAAGAACTCGGTGTGACGCAAGGCAATGTCGATCAAATGAAATCCTCTGACAATCCGGAGATCAAACGTCTCCTCGGCGAAGAAGGCGACTTCGGTAGCTTCCTCGGCCTAAACAAGGATTGGGCCTATCAGGTCATTAAAGCGGTCGGTAACTATGGCGAGATCTATGATCGTCATATCGGCCCGAACACGCCGATCGGTCTCGATCGCGGCGTGAACAATCTTTGGACTAAGGGCGGCATCATCTACGCAGCTCCGTTCCGTTGATCCGAAAGCTGATTTAATTCGGCAAACGAACACACACGCCCGGCCCGTCGCATTGCGGCAGGTCGGGCGATGCGTTCCAATAAGAAAAGTAAAACTTCCGCGCTGCAATTGATTAAGAGTGGGGGCTCGGCATGGCGGTTGATGTAAAAGAGGGCGGGAGCGGTACCGGTGGTATTCGCTGGTGGTACGATCCCAAAGTACGAGCATTCATTTTTCAGGCGGCGTTCGTTCTCGCGCTGGCCGGCGTAATCGTCTTCATCGTTTTAAATACGATGCAGAATCTCGAGAAGCGCGGCATTAAGGCCGGCTTCGATTTTCTTGACAATCCTGCAGGTTTTGAAATTCCGTTGACCTTGATTCCGTACTCGGTCGAAGGCGGATCGACACACGGTGCGGTTTTTGTCGTTGGCCTGCTCAACACATTCCTGATTTCGATAATGGGGATTGTTCTGGCAACGATCATCGGATTTGTTCTCGGCGTATTGAGATTGTCCAAGAACTGGCTGATATCTCGGCTTGTTGGGGTTTATATCGAGACGATTAGAAACGTGCCATTGCTGCTGCAGTTTTTGTTCTGGCATTTCGCGGTGTTCCAATCCTTGCCGCTGGTGCGCGAGTCCTTTCCAATTCTCGATACCTTCTATATCCACAACCGTGGCCTCACAGGCCCGAACCCAGTACCCGAATCCGGATTTATATATGTAGTGATTTCTGTCTTCATTGCGATTGCGGCGATCGGATACATAAAAGGCTGGGCGCGTAAACGGCAAGAAGCGACCGGCCAGCAGTTTCCTGTTCTTTGGACGGCTCTTGCTATTCTTATCGGTTTTCCGCTTCTCGTATCCGCGGTTCTCGGGTTCCCGTTGACTTGGGAATATGCGACGTTGGGTCGGTTTCGGTTCACGGGTGGGTTGGAAATACCGATTGAACTGTTCTCTGCCTTAGCCGCGTTGACGATCTACACTTCGGCATTTATCGCCGAGATTGTGCGGTCTGGAATTTTGGCGATTGCTCACGGTCAATCGGAGGCGGCGCATGCTTTGGGCTTACGCCAAGGGCCGACCTTGCGACTTGTAATCATTCCGCAGGCGCTGCGTGTCATCGTTCCGCCGCTGATCAGTCAGTATCTCAATCTGACCAAGAATTCTTCGCTTGGCATCGCCATTGGCTATGCTGACCTGTTCAACGTCTTCGGCGGTATATCGCTCAATCAGACCGGCCAGGCATTGGAGATTATCGCGATGTGTATGTTGGTCTATCTGACCTTCAGCCTGCTGATCTCGCTATATATGAACTGGTATAACAGACAAATCTCGCTGGTGGAGAGGTGATGCCATGAGCGATACAACAAACCTTCCTAACCGTGTGTTCGTTCGTGAGAAACACATTCCGCAAGCCCCGCCGCCGCTTTCAACAGCAGGTGTTATAGGATGGCTTCGTGAGAACCTATTTTCTTCTCCACTGAACGCCTTTTTGACCATATTGAGTCTTTATCTCTTGTATTCGGTTCTACCGCCGTTGATCGATTGGGTGTTCCTGTCATCGGTTTGGACCGGAAATAGTAATCTGGATTGCAAGGGAATCGAAGGTGCATGTTGGGCCATTATTCCCAATAGGTTCGGGCAGTTCATCTACGGTTTCTATCCGGAAGCAGAGCGTTGGCGGGTAAATCTGACTTTTGTCTTGTTCTGTCTGAACTTGCTTCCAATATTGTCGGACCGGGTCCCCGGTAGAGCATATGCCGCGGTCTTTATTGTCGCCATCTTCCCGATCATTGCTTATGTGCTGATGTACGGCGCCTTCGGATTGCCAATTGTACCGACGGATAAATGGGGCGGATTAGCGTTGACCTTAGTGTTGGCATCCGTCGCGATCTTGTTCTCTTTGCCGTTGGGTATTCTATTGGCGCTCGGGCGGCGCTCCGAAATGCCGATTATCAGGACGATCTGTATCGCCTTCATCGAGCTGTGGCGGGCGGTGCCGTTGATAACGGTCCTGTTTATGGCGTCTTTCATGTTGCCGCTCTTCGCACCGGAAGGCGTCAACTTCAACGAACTGATGCGCGCCTTGATCGGGTTCACGATGTTCTCATCCGCCTATATGGCGGAAGTCGTTCGCGGCGGGTTGCAGGCCTTGCCGAAAGGACAGAACGAGGCTGCACAGGCACTTGGACTGAATTATTGGCAAAGTATGCGACTGATCATTTTGCCGCAGGCGCTGAAGATCGTTATCCCAGGGATCGTCAATACGTTTATTGGCCTCTTTAAGGACACGGCCCTCGTTTCAATCATTGGGCTCTTCGATCTGTTGCTCGTCGCCAAGGCGTCGGTGACCGATGCGAAATGGCTTGGGCTCGAGCACGAAGCTTATATCTTTGTTGCCGTCATATATTTTGTCTTCTGTTTCAGCATGTCGCGATACAGCCTCTGGCTCGAGCGTAAGCTCGATACCGGTCACCGTTGAGCGAGGAGAAATCACATGAGTGAAAACACCAGCGAAGTGCGCGCGCCGAGCGTCTCCGAACTCTCGGATGAGCCGGTCATCCAAATCAATGGCATGAACAAATGGTTCGGTCAGTTCCACGTGCTGCGCGATATTGATCTGACGGTTTATCGCGGCGAACGGATCGTAATTTGCGGGCCGTCGGGCTCCGGTAAATCGACTTTGATCCGCTGCATTAACCGGCTGGAAGAGCACCAACAGGGCTCGATCATCGTTGACGAGATAGAGCTGACGGACGATCTCAAGCAGATTGATAGTGTGCGCCGGGAAGTCGGCATGGTGTTCCAGCACTTCAATTTGTTTCCGCATCTGACGGTCTTAGAGAATTGTACCCTGGCACCGATTTGGGTTCGCAAGACGCCGAAGGCGGAAGCCGAAGAAATTGCGATGGAATATCTCACGCGGGTTAAAATTCCGGAGCAGGCCCTAAAGTTTCCAGGGCAATTGTCCGGCGGTCAGCAACAACGTGTCGCCATCGCGCGCTCTCTTTGTATGAGGCCGAAGATCATGTTGTTCGATGAACCCACATCGGCCCTCGATCCGGAAATGATCAAAGAGGTGCTCGACGTGATGGTCGATCTCGCGGAGACCGGTATGACGATGTTGGTGGTGACCCACGAGATGGGCTTTGCCCGTCAAGTTGCGCACCGGGTGATCTTCATGGATGACGGCCAGGTCGTGGAGCAGAATGAGCCGGAAGAATTCTTCGGCAATCCGCAATCGGATCGCACGAAACTTTTCCTCAGCCAAATTCTGTCGCACTAGCGGTCCATGCGGCGAATGAAAATTGCGATATTCGGTGTGGGTGCGGTAGCTGGCTTTGTGGCTGGACGGTTGGCTCGGGCGGGCCAAGCGCCGGTCCTTATCGCGCGTGGCGAGCGTCTTGCGGCGTATCGGCAAAACGGCCTCAAGCTCATCGATCTCGATTACGAATCCCATCATGATCTTGTGGCAACCGACGATACTGTATCACTGGGGCCGCAAGACGTCGTCCTGATTGGCGCCAAAGCACATGCGATTCCCGGTGCCATCGATCAAATCACACCCTTATTGGGACCCGATACCATCGTCGTTCCGATGATCAATGGCATTCCGTTTTGGTACTTTCATGGAATTCCGAACGATGGCGGAAAACGCCATCTAGATGCGGTCGATCCAGGTGGTAAGGCGTGGAGCGGGCTCGGTGTCGAGCGGGTGTTGGGGTGTATCGTGTATGTTATGAATACGTCGCCTGCACCTGGGATTGTTCAGAATCACGGGCAGGAAGCGAAATTTGCACTCGGTGAACCGACCGGAGGTTCGAGCGCGCGGGCGGAAGTAATCTCTCAGCTTCTGACGGGCGCCGGCTTCGATGCGCCAATCTCCGACGATATCCGACGAGATCTTTGGATTAAGCTGTGGGGTAATCTTTCCGGGAACTCTATCAGTGCCATCGCGGAAGGGAGTTGCTCGGTTCTGGGCAGCGACCCGGATATCCGCGCGACAATGGCGAAAATGATGCGTGAATCCGTCGCAGTGGCCGCCGCATATGGCGTCGAACTGGCGGCGGATGAAACTGCGTTGGTGGAAGGGATTGAGCGTCGAATTGAGTATTTCCGTAATCTCGGCGATGTACCGACTTCCATGCTGCAGGACTACCAGTCAGGTCGAACCTTGGAGCTTGATCCGATTGTGGGAGCGGTGAGGGAAATGGGAGAGATGGCGGGCGTTGCGACACCGACTATCGACACGGTCTATGCGTTGGCTCGCACAAAGGCGGAGATCAAAGGCCTCTATCAGCCACTCACGGGATCGGGCGGCTAACCCCAGTCTGTGGTTCGTCCCCGACATAGCGCGCCCGAGGCCGGATTAATTCCGGTAAGCGGTATTGTTCTTGTGCGTGCGCCAACCATCCTGCGCTTCGGCCGATAGCGAAGATCGCGAAAGGGCTGGTCTCTGGGAATGACAACGCGCGCACCAAAGTAGCCAAGGCAAAATCGACATTTGGCGCTAGGCCGATGGCTTCCTTCGCAGCCTCCAATATTTGATGCGCCAGATCTAGAGCCGGAATCCAACCGCAGTTGCGTTCAATAGTCGATAGAATAGCCGTCGCGCGTGGATCGGATTCCGGGTAGAGCGGATGTCCAAAACCCGGCAATTGCTCACCTCGTTTGAGACGAGCCATCACCGCTTCCTTCGGAGAAGCGGCTGCCGCGATTTCCGAGAGGAAGGCGATGACCTGTGCTGTGAGGCCACCATGTCGCGGACCTTGTAATGCGCACAGTCCTGCGCCGATGGCCGCGTAGGGAGTGGCGCGGGTGGAAGCGACGCAGCGGACGGTGAAGGCTGATGTATTGAGCTCGTGATCTGCTGTGAGAATCAATGCCGTACGAATGATATCCGCCCCGGCATCATCCAGCCGCCAGGCCTGCGCCAATTGTTCGTGTATAGGCCTGTCAGAAGCTGGTTGGCCTGAGAACCCAGCAGTGAGAAGGCGAACAATCCGGGCGCCGGTCTCCGCAATGCCACGGTCCGACAAGTTCAGCCCCTTCAGGTCGCGTTCACCTGCGATCGACAGCAAGCTGATCGCCCGGGGCAAAGGCGCTAATCCTCCAGGTGGTTCTATCTCCAGCATGGGTTGGGAAAATGGGTCTTCGTCATGGCGCTGCCAGAGGAGGTTGGCCACTTGTTCGAAAC